>JAUWQG010000030.1 GCA_030611185.1 Nitrososphaerota archaeon | reverse complement strand
CTTGAAATAATCTCGGCTGTTAATTTATCATTTAGATGCATGCTATAACCGAACTTTGGATCAGCGCAGATAAACGTTTTGAAGCTATAGCTAATTTTTTGCAAATATGATGATAAGCAAGTATTATTTTGTTACAAATTTTTCTGACAATTTACGTAATTATTTTATATCTCAAATCTTTGAAAGGCAACAAATATCTAGAACATTTTATTTGAAATTATTTTCTCAAAATATACAGATTAAAAAATTATGAAGTTGGAAATGAAATTATATTAAAAAATACTTACAAATTGGCATTTTCATAATATTTTTTTCAAACAACATAAAGTTGGAACAGCTAATCTAGGATTACTGGAGCGACCTTAGATTTGGTTGTAGATGAATTACAAATAGTAGTAACTAGGTTTACAAAATCCTTCAATTTGTAAGGAATTGTAATACAGGCATTTGCCCCAAACTGGATGCATTCTTCAAGGATTTCTTTGTTAGGAAGCAAAGTCGTTATAATGATTTTAGACTCTGGATGATTTTTTTTTATTTCTTTGAGGACGCTTAATCCGTCATGTTTTGAGAGATTTAAATCTAAAAGTAAAAGATCGGGTTTCATTAAAGCGTATTTTTCAATTGCCTCATATCCATTACTTGTTTGAAATACTATTTCGTAATTAATCGAAGAAAGTAGATTTTTAGCAGATAAACGTGGTTTTTCAGAGTTTTCAACAATCATCACATTGGTCATGAACGAATTTGTGATTTAGACGATATAGCAGTTACTATTCTTTAAATCACTTTTAAAGCAAAATTGGTTTTTAAATAAAAAAAGCGTTAGTAATAAATCGAGGAAGGTAAAGGATAGGCCATGAGCGGTGAATTAGAGCGAAAATATGAAGTTGAAATACAAAAAACTGAGGAAAAACACAAATTCACAAAAGAATTCAAATTGATACTTCAAGATGCAGGATTGATGGACGAAAAAGGTAAATTAAAACTCAAAGGAGTAAGTCCAAAAATGCTCAAAAGGATGAAGCAAGAATTTGTAGATTGCCCAGTTTTAAAAGAAAACATACAATTCATTCAATGTTTTATTTGTCCAAACTTTCAAAGTAGAGTTATGGGAAAAGTCTTTTGTAAAGGCGACCCTTTATAGATTGAATTACAAAAATTTCCAGTAGAGATAAAATTTATCACGAAAGGCTCATTAGTAAAAGTACATTCTGAAAATTTGATTTGGGCAAAGAAAGCGTAGGAATAACAGCATCTAAAAAAAATGACTTTAGTGAATGGTATACACAAGTAGTACTAAAAGCAGAACTAGCAGATTATGCCCCAGTAAAAGGACTAATTGTTTTAAGACCAGATGGATATTCAATATGGGAATCTCTAAAAGACACATTTGATAAAAAATTTGCCCAAAATGGAATAAGAAATGGTTTTCTTCCCGTTTTAATTCCTGAATCACTATTAGGAAAAGAAAAGAAGCATTTTGCAGGATTTAACCCAGAAGTATTTTGGGTGACTCATTCTGGTGAAAACGAAGTTGGAGACAGACTTGCCCTTAGGCCAACTTCAGAGACATTAGCCTATACCCTTTATTCAAAATGGATAAAAAGTTGGAGAGATTTACCATTAAAAATGAATTTTTGGAATACTGCCCTTAGAGCAGAAATTAAAGCCACCAAACCTTTTCTTAGAACTTCAGAATTCTTATGGCAAGAAGGACATACAGTTCATTCTACTGAAAAAGAAGCCAAAAAAGAAGTTTTCAAAATTTTAGAAATCTACAAAAATACTGTTGAGGAAGAACTGGCAATTCCAGTGGTTACTGGAAAGAAAAGTGAAAAAGAAAAGTTTGTCGGAGCAGTATTTACCACTACAATGGAATCAATAATGCCAGATGGAAAAGCACTTCAAATGGGCACTTCACATTTTCTTGGACAAAACTTTTCAAAGCCTTTTGAGGTAAAGTTTGCAGATAAAGACAATGTAGAGCACTTTGCATGGCAGACATCTTGGGGAGTGTCATGGAGGTTAATTGGCGCAATGATCATGGTTCACGGGGATGACAAGGGACTTGTTTTGCCTCCCAAAGTAGCACCTACCCAAGTAGTGATTGTTCCAATCTATAATTCAGATGAAGATAAAAAACGGGTTTTAGAAAAATCAGATGAAATTAAAAAACAATTAGAGTCAAAATCAATTCGAACCCACATTGATGATAGAAATGAATTATCACCAGGATACAAATTCAATGACTGGGAAATGAAAGGGGTTCCTTTAAGAATAGAGATAGGTCCCAAAGATATTTCAAAACAAAAAGTTGTGTTGGCTAAAAGATACAATAAAGAAAAAACAGATTTGGGTTTTGATGAAATTGAAAAAATTGATTTGATTTTAAATGAAATTCAAACCCATATGTTAGAATCAGCACGAGAAGAAGCAAAGCAAAATACTCTAAATATTTCAGACTATACAGAATTCAAAGAAAAAATTGGGAAAGGAGGATTTTTCAATGCAAATTGGTGCGGGAAACAAGAATGTGAAGAGAAAATAAAGGAAGAAACAGGTGCAGATATTCGTGTTATTCCTTTTGATAAGGAAAATAAAGAGGGTAAGTGCATTTACTGTAACGAACAAAGCACGTCTGTTCCTATATTTGCCAGAGGATATTAGACATAAAAATCAAAAATATAGTGTAGTTTATTCAAAAAAATGAGAGATATGAAATGACAGATCTTTACAGATTGCTCCCAGAAGAAATGGAGCAGATGGTAATAGAACTTGGTCAGCCCAGATACAGAGCAGATCAAATCCTATTCTCTTTGTATTATAAATTTCCAAAGACTATTTCAGAAATAAAACAACTCCCAGGGGCATTTCGAGATACTCTTGTGGATAAAGGATTTACAATTGGATCAACACAAGAAACCCATAGAATAACAAGTGAAGATGGAGAGACTACCAAATTGCTGCTTAGTCTTGAAGACAAAGTCCCAGTAGAATCTGTTTTAATGCAATATCCACCAAAAAAGCTATTCGGGCACCCACGGTCCACTATTTGTGTTTCAACACAAGTAGGATGTGCAATGGGGTGTGTGTTTTGTGCTACAGGGCAGATGGGTTTTGATCGTAATATGAAAGCTGAGGAAATTGTGGGCCAGGTAATTCATTTTGCAAAAATTCTTTCTGATAAAGGACAACATGTCACAAATATTGTTTTTATGGGAATGGGTGAACCACTTGCAAATTATTCTGAAACAATTAGAGCGGTTCAATTATTAACACATCCTCGTGGTTTTGGAATAGGTCAGAGAAGCATAACCATTTCAACCATAGGAATTATTTCAAGCATAGATAAATTAGCAGAAGAGAATTTACAGATAGGACTTGCAATTTCCCTTCATTCTCCAAATGATAAGTTAAGACAATGGTTGGTTCCAACTGCGGGAGAAAATTCCGTAAGGGATTTGATTGATGCAGGACAAAGGTATTTTTTAAAAACTGGAAGACGTGTAACATTTGAGTATGCCTTGATTCAAGGAATTAATGATTCAGTAGAGATTGCAAAAGAACTTGCGTTGCTTTTGAAAAACAATGGCTCTCACGTTAATCTTATTCCACTTAATCCAACTGCAGGTGATTTTGAACGCCCTGCAAGAAAAAATGTAATTGAATTTGAAAGGATTCTTTACAACAGTGGCGTTAATTGCACAGTTAGAGTAGAAAAGGGCACTGAGATATCAGCCGCTTGTGGGCAATTACGTACTGATGTTTTGGGCAAATATAATAATAAAAGAGAATAAATTTAGAAATAATGACTGCAGTTTCTGATCAAGATCAAAAAAAACCAATACTAGAACAATTCAAAGAAATAAGAAATCGTACCCTAGAATTGGTAAAAACGCTAGAAAAGGATGACTTTGTGGTTCAAACTGCATTTTACATGAGTCCTCCAAAGTGGCATTTAGGCCACGTTAGTTGGATTTATGAGGCAATTTTGAGTAAATTAGATAAAAATTATGAGTTTTACTCCAAAGAATTTTCAGAATATCTAAATTCGTATTATCAACAATTTGGTGTTCCTAATGACAAAGGCGCAAGAGGTATTATCTCAAGACCTACTGTTGACCAAATTTTTCAATACTTTAACAATATCAATCAAAGAGTAGAGCATTTCATAAAATCAAAAGACCTAAGCCATGAAGATATCAGACTAATAACTACAGGTTTTCATCACGAATGTCAACATCAAGAATTATTGGTTTATGATTTACAACACTTGTTAGCTGATCAGTATAGACCAGTTAGAAAAAATGAAAAACCAACTCCAATAGAAATTGAGCAAAAATCCATAGAAATCAAAGGCGGGGTTTATGATATGGGGTACAATGGAGAGAATTTTTGTTACGATATAGAATTACCTGAACACAAAGTATATCTCAACGATTACAAAATAGATATTTTCCCAGTTACTAACAAACAGTATCTAGGATTTATCAATGATGGAGGATATGAAACTTACAAGCATTGGCTTTCAGATGGTTGGGAAAAAGTGAAAAAAAATGAATGGGATGCTCCAATGTATTGGGGAAAAATTGATGGTAATTGGATGACGCATGACTTTTTAGGACTACGAAAATTAAATCCAAATGAACCAGTTTGTCATGTTAGTTACTATGAAGCTGATGCATATTGTAAATGGGCAGAAAAAAGATTACCTACAGAAGCAGAGTGGGAGAAAGCTGCTTGCTGGAATGAAAATCTACAGCAAAAAACAGTCTTCCCTTGGGGAAATGAAAAACCTACAGAACAAAGAGCCAATCTTTTCGAATCCCATCAGTGGGGATGCACAGAAGTAGGCTCTTATCCGGAAGGTGCTAGTTACTATGGATGTCATCAGATGATTGGAGATGTATGGGAATGGACATCATCAGAGTATGTTGGATATCCAGGATTCAAATCAGGTTTTGATGAATACAATGACAAATGGTTTTCAAATCAGAAAGTATTACGCGGAGGATCTTTTGGTACTCCTAAAATATCTATAAGAGGTAGTTACAGAAACTTTTTCAGATTAGATGAAAGATGGTTATTTTCTGGATTTCGATGCGTGGAAAATCTATAAAGTTATTTTTTTGAAACTAAGGTTAGCGCATAGTGGTTGTTTACATCTAACCAGTTTTGTTTAATGTTAAAGCCAGTTTCATCCATTAGTTCTTTAATTTGAGAAATTTCGTATTTATGCGAATGTTCAGTATGAATTAACTCCCCCTCTGTTAATTTTAAGGAAAGATTTGCCTTTGAAATAATTATCGATTGGTTTACAAGAGATTTCAAATACATTTCCACTCGCTGATCTTTTTCATTATATTTTGCAATATGTTTAAAATCATTCAAAACAAAGTCTGCATCTAACTCATCATTAATTCGAGATAGCACATTAAGATTGAATTGTGCAGTGATTCCTTGTGCATCATCATATGCATCTTCTAAAATTTTTTTGTCTTTAACCAAATCTAAACCAATTAAGAAAAGATCTTCATTTTTCATTATAGAGTTTATTTTCTGTAAAAAGATTTTTCCTTCCTTAGGAGTGAAATTTCCAAAACTAGAACCTAAAAAAATTATTAAGTTTTTTTTATCATCATATTTTTCGATAAACTCAAGTCCACCTTCATACGTATCAATAATTCCAGTAATTTCTAAATCAGGGTAATCTCTTTGAAGTAATTCAGAGCTTTCAGTTAGAATTTCAGAGATATCTATTGGAAAATATTCAATCGAACTTTGAATTTTGGCAAATATATCTAAAATTAGTCGTGTTTTAGTTGAAGACCCACTACCAAGCTCGACTAATCTAAATGAATCATCAAGAAATTGGCTCAAATCAGATTTTAAATTTTTTAAAATTTCAATTTCAGTTCGTGTAGGATAGTATTCAGGCAAATCACAGATTTTTTCAAAAAGACTTGAACCCCTTTTGTCATAAAAAAACTTTGGATTGATATATTTAGAATCCCGATTCAAACTTGAAAATATTTCATCAGCAAAAGTTTTTTCAATTTTAGTTGAATGTGGTTTAAAATATCGAAGATTATCATCGATTACATATTTTTTATATGTTAGACTATGCTGAATCGTTTCATTCAAGTATTAGTCCAGTCTTTAATTGACATAAATGCTTTATCCCAGATGTATAGTCATGATTACCGTTTCTTGATATACTTCTAGTTTTTAGAGTAATTGTTGGAAGAAATTTTAAGAGTTGAGCATTTAAAAAAATATTTTATTAAAAAACAAATGTTTAGTTCGCAAGTCTCAATAGTAAAAGCGGCTGATGATGTATCTTTTTCTCTAAATAAAGGAGAGGTATTTGTTTTGGCAGGAGAATCAGGATCAGGAAAATCAACAATTGCAAAATTACTTCTCAAATCCATTGTGGCAGATTCGGGAAAAATTATTTTTGAGGGCCACGAAATTAAAAATGACAAAAAAAGTTTAGAGAAAATTCGTATGAATTGTCAAATGATTCATCAGGACCCATACGATTCAATTAATCCGCGTATGAAAATATCAGATATTGTATCTGAACCACTTGAAATTCATAAAAGTGGAAACTCAGATTTAAGAAAAAAAAGAGTTCTAGAAGTGCTAAAAGAAGTAAAGTTAGAGCCTGCAGAAGAAATTATGAAAAAATATCCCCATATGCTTTCAGGGGGCCAACGACAAAGAGTAGTTTTGGCACGAGCTTTGGCAATAAAACCCAAAATAATTGTTGCCGATGAGCCTGTATCCATGCTTGATGTGTCGATAAGGGCAGAGATGTTAGAATTAATGCATGAACTGCAAAAAAAATACGAAATTTCGTTTATCTATATTACCCACGATTTGGCAACTGCCAGATATTTTGGAAAGCGTATTGGAATATTGTATCTTGGAAAAATTGTAGAGATGGGAAAAATTGACGATGTATTGCTTAAACCCAAACACCCCTACACTCAAGCCTTAATTGATGCAATATCAGAGCCGGATCCAGACAATCTCTATAAAGAAAAAAATATCAGAATAAAAGAACCAACTGAGATTAATGTGTATGAGGGGTGTAGGTTCAGAGCCCGTTGTCCATATGTGATTGATAAATGCAATGTCGAACCAGAGTTAAAAATTACAGATGATGACCATGCTTTTGCATGTTATGTTAATTTAGATTAAGAAGTCTTTACTGATGGCATTCTCTTATCTTTGTAAATGACAACATGTGAAACTCCATTTTTTGGATATACACCATAGATGAGTTTTGCTTTATTTACTACAGAATCTTTTAAGGAAACCATTATGAATTGACTCTCTTTTGATCTTTCTTCTAAAATGTTTGATAATTTTTCAGCGTTTGGTGCATCTAGGTGGGCATCTACCTCATCAAACAAGTAAAATGGTGATGGTTTTAATTTTTGAAGTGCAAGTACAAATACAATTGCAGCTAGTGTTTTTTCACCACCACTGATTGAGGTAGACTCTCTTTTTGGTTTATTTTTAAATTGGATTAAATAAGAAATTCCAGAAGTAAAGATTTCATCTTCGTTTTGTAATTCAAGCCATGCATTTCCACCGGTCATCTTATTGAAGATGAGGCGAATTTCTTTATCTACTACATCAAATGCGCTTAAGAAAGTTTGACGTTTGTCTTTTTCAATTCCTTCTATGAATTTTACAATAGAGTTTCTTTCTTCTTCCAAGGAATTTTTACGCGTAGACATTGAACGGTATCCATACGAAACCTCAAGATAGGTTTCTGGAGCCTTGGCGTTTAGTGCATTTAGTGCGTTTAGTTCTGCAGAGAGTCCTTGAACTATAGGCTCAACATCGAATGTTTCCATGTTTGCATCAAAACCAAAAGTTTCTAGAAGTTTTTGTAATCTAGTTTCAGTTTCAACAAGATCACTCAAATCACGATTTAATGAATCAGATTGTCTTTCTAAGGAGTTTACTTCTTTAGTATGGAGTTGGTTTTTGTCTGACAAGACTTTTAATTTATCATCATATTCTTTGATTTGCCCAATCGATGAACCAGAGGTAGAAATAAGTTCTTGTTCTTTCTCCCTTAATTTTTCAAGAATTTCTTTTTTAGATCTTTTTTCTTGATCCAAAGTTTGAATTTTATCTTTTAATTCTTGTTTTTGAAAAACTAAGGATGCTTCTTCTTCATGAAGGGTTTTAGATTGAGAATTTGAACGACTAGCTTCAGACTCTGCTTGTGCTAATTGTGAAGACTTGTCTCTGAATTCATTCATTATTGCAGTATGTGACTTTTCAATATCTGATTTTTTAAAATTCATTTTCGTTAATTCGTTTGAAATACGAGTTTGTTCTCCACTTGCATAATTTTCTTCAACTATTGAAATTCTATCAACAAGTGTTTCTACATGGGATTCAATTGTAGATAATTCTGCAGATAATATTTTATTTTTTGAGCCAAGTTCTGAAATTCTCCCTATTAGTTGTGATTTTGTTTTATTTGCAGATAACATTCTTGATTGTAGATGAGAATAGTTTTCGTCAGTTGATACTAACGCTTTTTCTGAAATTGATAGTCTGTCAGAATAATTTTGAATGGATAAATCTATTTTTTTTATCGTATTTTTTTTCTTTAAAATATATTTTTTTAGTAGATTTATTGATTGTAATAATCCATCAATAGATGAGCTGAGGGATATTATTTTTGTTAGTTTTGAAATTTTTGAATTAATATCAATTATTACTCCCCCACCCCTCGCTTCAAAAAATTCACCATCTAATGTGACTGCCTTATAGCCAGATTTTGAGATAGAGTAAGCTGATTGTCTAGACTTGGTAAGAACTACATTCCCAAATAGGAATGTTTTGAGGGCGGAATATTCAGGACTGCACTTTACATAGTCTGAAAGTACGCCTACAACTCCAGAATGTTTTGGTAAATTCAATTTAAAATTAGGAATTGCATCTAGAGGAATGATTTTTAGTTTTGGGAGATTTTTAGAGCGGGCAACTTCAGCGATTCCAAGTAGGGTTGCAAAATCTTTTACCACAATTGCCTTAATCCAATCAGAACTAACAGCTAAAACTGAACGTTCGTATTGTTTTTCCCAGGAAATCATTTCATAAACTAATCCATCTATGCCGAGCTTGTCAGCGTCCTCTTTTAGCTTGGCAACAGTATAGTCTTCATGCATTATGCCTTTTAGAGTTTTAATTTTTGTTTCATATTGAGCAGCAGCTTTACTTGATTTATCAAGAATCAAATTTAATTCCTCAGAGTCTTGTAGGATTTTAGATTTTTTTAAATTTAATTTTAAAATTCTTGTTTTTAGTTCAGTAATTGTTGCTTTGTGATTATTATTCATGGAATCAAGCTTTTGCTCAAGGTCTGAAAGTTTTTTAATATCTTGCTCCATTTCAGATAATTTGTCAGAGTTAGAATTTATTTTAAGTTCAGATTCATCTTTTTCATTTTGGACTTTTGATAGTTTCAATTTTGCAGAGTTTAACTCGCTTGTTAAATTTTTTAACTTATTATCAATTTCTAATTTTTTAGAAGAGGCTAGAGATTGTTCATCTAGAATT
>JAUWQG010000136.1 GCA_030611185.1 Nitrososphaerota archaeon | reverse complement strand
GTGGGCCATTTCACGATGGAGGAAGAATAAAGTTTGGTCCTGACGGTAAACTATACATCACTACGGGGGATGCAGGTAATGCTGATTTGTCACAGGATAAGAATTCAGTTGCAGGAAAAATTCTTCGAATAAATTCGGATGGAAGCATACCTGAGGATAATCCGTTTTCTGACTCTCCAATCTTTTCATATGGACATAGAAATCCCCAAGGCTTAGACTGGGATGAATCAGATAATCTTGTGGCTACAGAACATGGTCCATCAGGCTGGCATGGTGTGGCACATGATGAAATCAATGTAATTGTGCCTGGAGAAAATTATGGATGGCCAGATATTATTGGCTCTGAAACAATGGATGGTCTTGTTACACCAATTTTGAATACTGGTGATGACACATGGGCTCCATCTGGTGCTGAATTTTATGATGGAGATAAAATTCCACAATGGACAGGAAAATACTTTGTTGCTACACTTCGTGGAAATCATTTGCATATGATTGATTTTGATTTAGAGAAAAATAAAGTAATATCTAATCAAAAATTATTTGATGGAGACTTTGGTAGGCTTCGAGATGTTGCAACCGGTCCTGATGGATACTTGTATGTTTTAACCAGTAATCAAGATGGAAGAGGAGTACCAGAAATTAATGATGATCGAATTCTTCGAATCGTTCCATTAAATGACATTAATAATTTTGAAGACTGTTTTAAAGCTGGAAATTCTGTAATGGAGTCTTATCCAAGACAATGTAGGGTTAATGGAGAGACATATGTCGAGGACATTGAAATCTCAGAGCAGAAAATACCTGAATGGGTGAGAAATATCTTTGTATGGTATGCCCAAAATCAAGTATCTGAAGATGAATTACTTGATGCCATCAAGTTTTTAGTTCAACAGGATATAATCAAGTTAGATTAGATTCTAAAATACAATATCCAAACTTGCACCAAAATAATATCCAGCAAGAATAGTACCTGTTGCCCAAACTAATGAACCTGCAAAGGTATACAGAATGAATTTTAGAATTTTCATTTTAAGTAATCCAGCAGGAACTGAGATCATTTCTCTCATGACTGGAATCATCCGTCCTAAAAATACAGCCTTGTCACCATACTTTTCAAACCAAATCTCAACTCTCTCTAGTTTCTTTTCTGAAATTTTTACAAATCTAAGATATCTTAGTAAAATTGTTCTTCCAAGTTTTAGTGCAACCAAGTAAATTACTGTAGTCCCAATTGTGGCACCTAGTGCACCTAAAATTATCAAAGGTATTACTGCAAATATCGACAAGCCTTCTTGAGAAGCTAAAAATCCAGCAGTAGGAAATACTGCCAAGGTTGGAATAGGTGGCACTATAGTTTCCAATAATGCTGCCAAAAAAACTCCTTCATAGAGATGTCCAGAAAGAAATTCAGTAATCCAAATCAGAAATGAATCAAAAGGCTCCAATGAAATCTCAAAAGAGACGCCCACTAAATTACTTTACAAGCTAGATTTGAAATGTATGTTAATCAAATTCTTTGAGATAATCAAAAAACGATTCACCTTCAAATTCTGTATAATCATCAATAATTTTGATTTCCATATTTGAGAAAAATTTATCGTATACTGTTTGACGTTCATGCTTTAGTGGAGAAGGACATAAACACATCTCTGACCATTCAATAATCCCAGATTCTGTAATTTTTGCACGTTTCATGGAGTTTAGAATCTCAGTACCATCTGGTTTTTGATTTTTGATGGTACCATCAGTTAACATTTGAAAAAATTCCTTCATTTTTTCTTCAATGAATTTAGCTTTAACTGAATAAATCATTATTCTTTCATTATGAAAGAGACTTTGTTATTTTTTAAAGTTTGAGTAATTATTTTGCAATATAGTAATAATTTATGGGATCATGTGGAAGTTGTTTTATATCCACAGTGGAAAATCCTGCTTCATTTAACATCTCAATCGCTTTTTCTTTTCCCCACATTGCTCCTAGTCCATGACCATCAAGTGCAAGGGATACTGTCATACAGTGAAGACATGATACAGTGTACAAAAATGGTCCTAGCGGATGTTCTTTGTTATTTTCTAGCTGAGATGAGGATCCGATATCTTGCATTAAAAATATACCGTCATCTTTTACTACTCCTTTAATATTTTCCAAAACTTTTGCAGGTGCTGCTTGGTCATGTATTGCATCAAATGCCGTAACTAGATCAAATTTTTCAGTTTTTGAAAAATGTTCCACGTCTTGAATCTCAAAGGAAGTATTTTGGTTTCCTAACTTTTCAGATTCACTAGTTGCATATTGTATTGCCTCTTTTGAAAAATCATAACCTGTAAATTGAGAATTTGGAAAATTTTTTGCCATGAGGTTTAGTGCTCCTCCACTCCCACACCCAACATCTAATACTCTAATTCCATTTTTGAGCTTCTCTACAAGATTTGGAACCAGGGGAAGTATGCTGTTAACCAGTGCAGGAAGCACTGTTTGAGCACTTTCTTCGGCCATTACTTCATGAAATCGATGATAAGACTCGTATGGAACACCCCCTCCATTCTCAAAGCATTTTACAATTTCATCTTCTACAAAAGCCAAGGCTGGAATCCATTGCATTGAAGAGGCAAAATTGTAAGAACCGCCTCTGCTTAGTAGTTTAGCTTTGTCTTCAGAAAGAGAGTAAGTTTTTTTTGGAGGATCATAATCTATAATTTTTCCAGTGACCATTGCACCAAGCCATTCTCTGACATATCTTTCATTGAGATTTGATTTGTTAGCTAGTTGTTGTGATGTCATTGATGTACAATCATACATTGAATCAAACAGTTTTGTTCTGTGTCCAACTGAAAGCATTAATGCAGTAGCTGCTTTGTTCATCACATCTAACATGTATTCTTCAAAATTTTCCACCTCTTACCATCTCATCTAGTTTAAGAATATTTTATGAATGCTTTCTTTGGTAATATGTAGTTTGTAAATATCATCATTTTTAACAATAAAAATCCTATCATGCATCATAAACAATTTCACCATATCAGTAATATCTGAATTCATTAAATCACTTGATTTGTATGGACAAAACATCAACCCCGGTAGTCTTGATTCATCATATACTTTTTCAAGTT
>JAUWQG010000040.1 GCA_030611185.1 Nitrososphaerota archaeon | reverse complement strand
GGAGATGAAATTTCAGTTATGATTTTAGGAAATTCTATGGATTTTAAGATAGCAAAAACAACTCCAAAACATATTGTAAAGATTGACCGCACTACAAATATTACAATATCAACAGAGCCTTCAGTTGATAGAAAGTTAAGGATAACTTATGAAGAGGTAGGAGGTTTAGGACGCGAAATAAAAGCAATGAGAGAAATTGTTGAGTTGCCATTAAAGCATCCTGAATTATTTGTAAGGTTAGGAGTAGAGCCTCATAGTGGAATTTTACTTTATGGTCCGCCTGGTTGCGGAAAAACTTTGATTGCAAAAGTTCTTGCAAGTGAATCTGATGCAAATATGTTTTTGATTAATGGTCCAGAAATTATGAACAAGTATTACGGTGAAACAGAAGCAAAATTAAGAGATATGTTCAAGGAAGCTAAAGACAATTCTCCAAGCATAATTTTTATTGATGAGATAGATGCAATTGCTCCAAAAAGAGAAGAGGCTTATGGAGATGTGGAGAAAAGAGTGGTTGCACAATTATTGGCTCTAATGGATGGTCTAACTGATAGAGGTAATGTTATCGTTCTTGGAGCAACCAATCGTCCAGATAGTATTGATCCGGCACTAAGACGACCTGGAAGATTTGATAGAGAATTTGAGATTTCAGTCCCAAACGAAGATGGAAGATTAGAAGTTCTTCTTATTCACACGAGGGGAATGCCCATATCTGATGACATAGATCTCAAAGACCTAGCCTCTGAACTTCATGGATATACAGGAGCAGACATTAAATCACTCTGCAGAGAAGCTGCAATGAAATCAATTAGACGTTATTTACCTGAAATTGATCTTGAAAGTGAGAAAATATCATCAGAAGTATTACAATCAATGCAAATCAAACTAATTGATTTCTATGATGCAATGCATGAAGTAGTCCCTACAGCAATGAGAGAATTTTATGTTGAACGTTCTAAAGTTTGGTGGCAAGATGTAGGAGGGTTAGACGATGTCAAGGAAGCATTAAGTGATAATCTTATTGCTGCAATGAAAGAACCAACTAAATTTACAAAAATGGGAATTAAACCTCCAAAAGGAGCTTTAATTTATGGTCCTCCTGGTTGCGGAAAGACAATGATTGCAAGAGCACTGGCCACTGAAAGTGGTGCAAATATGATTTTAGTTAAGGGGCCTGAATTATTATCCAAATGGGTTGGTGAATCCGAAAAAGGAATAAGAGAAATTTTTAGAAAGGCAAAGGCCTCATCTCCTTGTGTGGTAATTTTTGATGAGTTAGATTCACTTGTTCGCTCAAAATCCGGAGAAGGAGGAGTTAGTGAAACGGTTCTTAGTCAATTGCTAACAGAAATTGAAGAAGGTATTTCATCACGTGTAGTAGTTGTTGGAATTACCAATAGGCCAGACGTTTTAGATAATTCATTACTTAGAACTGGGAGATTAGATTTAGTACTGTATGTTCCACCTCCAGATGAGAAAGGAAGACTGGAAATTATCAAAATTTTAACTGCAAAAATGCCTCTCGACAAGGATGTAAACCTTCAAGAAATCGCTGTTGCTACACAGAATTATTCTGGGGCAGATTTGGCAGCACTGTGTAGAGAAGCTGTAATTCAAGCAATGAGGAATAATTCAGGAAAAATATCAAGCAGGTACTTTGCAAGTAGTTTGAAACAAGTAAGAGCATCAATTACAAAGGAAGTGGATCAATGGTATAACACTGTAAGAGAAAGTATATCTAACGTAGTACCAAAATCAAGAGACAGATCATTTTACGGTTAATCATGGCAATACCAATAAGAAATACAGTATTTGACAAAATAAAAGAAGCAGGCTCACTTATAGATTCTGAATTATTCAAATCTTTATCAAAAGATGGAATAATCATGACTGAAGACAAGCTCAACAAGTTACTTCTTGATTTGGAAATTTTGGGTTTGATTAACGTGGCATGGATTACAAAAGATGCACGTAGAATAGAAGTGGTTATTGTAAAAGAAGAGATAGACGAAATCGAAAAACAAAACAAAGAAGTAATGGAAAAAGATTATGAGGCTAGTTTTCCTGGTGTTGAGAAATAAGTAAATTCTAGAATAACGGAAAATGAAATGCAGCATCTAATGCGACTGCAACAAAAATAATTGTAAGGTATGGAGCAGTTACTTTGTATGCTTTCCAAGCAAATTCAGATGTAGGATTCTTAGTGAGTTTGTAATGATATGCCAACATCAATCCTCCAGAAGCTACAGCAATTATAGTGTAAATTAGACCCATTCCAAAAGCTGAGATCATCAAAGAGTAAGGAAGTAAAATCAAAGTGTTTGCCAAAATATATTTTGATGTTCTTTGCATTCCAATCACTACTGGAAGCATGGGAATTTCAGCTTGTGCATATTCATCTTTAATTTTCATTGCTAGACACCAAAAGTGAGAGGGAGTCCAAACAAAAACCAAGAATCCTATTAAAAAGCCTAACAAGTCCATTGATCCTGTTGCAGCAGACCATCCAGCCCAAGCTGCCGCACTGCCAGCAATACCACCAA
This sequence comes from Nitrososphaerota archaeon, assembly GCA_030611185.1. GTDB lineage: Archaea > Thermoproteota > Nitrososphaeria > Nitrososphaerales > Nitrosopumilaceae > Nitrosomaritimum. Next base: position 5,279 of record JAUWQG010000040.1, on the reverse strand, counting down.
TTACAATGTTTGATGGATTAAGTCGCTTAAGCCAGGCCGTGTAAATTATGACGTATGAGAATATTCCTAACGCAATAAAGAAAGCAGACACTGGATTTAATGCAAAATAACCATAAATCACCGAAATGCAACTTATTGCCAGACCATAAATCAAAACAGTAGATGCAGCTATTCTCCCCGACGGAATAGGTCTTTGAGCAGTCCTTGTCATTTTTGGATCAATATCTCGATCATAATAGTGATTTAAGGCACTAGATCCTGCAGATGCAAGTGCTCCTGCAACAATAATATGCAATAATCCAAGATTATCCAATTCAGGACCCACCAGTTTGCTTGCAGCATACATAGAAGTTACTGCAGTGATTACCAGCAGTACAATAATACGTGGTTTAGATACTTCCACTATTTCATTAAGGCCCAATCTCACTCTCCCATCGTCCAAAGCCATTTAATTTATTCGACTTTGATGATCTGAGCGATTTCAAAAGGAATAAGTATATCACGGCTACCAGCTAGCATGAATGAGTAACTGGGACCTCATGATGCCAGGTATGGGATTGACAGCCATAGGTTTGACCGGAGTAGCTATTTCCTATGCAGGTTGGGCACATACTTTCATCGATGGAATGCATGCCCTTACTGGCCTTACAATGATTATTGGATTAATTTTCTTAGCAGCTGGAATCTTAAATGGAGGAGTATCAACTAGCAACAGGGCAAAAGCCACAGTTTTAGTAATTGCTTCCATTGCGCTTGGATTTGGTATGTATTCATTTACATTGAATACAATCGAGTCTACTAACATCTTAGCTGGCCTTTTGATTGCAATTGCATTTCCAGCAATAGTCATTGCATATCTTGCAGCAAAATTGCCAAAACTTGTAAAACCAATTGGAGCAATTGTAATGTTAGCTGCAACTACAGGGATTGTTACATTTGTAGCATTTGGATTTGTAAGTCCTGATACATACATTATTGCAGAAGAGATGGAAGAAGTTGAGGAAATTGAAGTTGAATTAACTGGTCCAATATATCCAATTACAATTTTAGTAAATTCAGCAGTACAAGGTAATCCAGATTATGATCCAGATGTAGCCTATGTGCCAAAAGGTTCTGTAGTGGAGTGGACAAATTCAGATACATTTGCACACACTGTTACAAGTTCTGTAGATGGAGGAGAAACATTTGATTCTGGTATGCTAAGTGAGGGAGAAACATTCCAACTGGATACTAATGGATTAGAGATTGGAGATTATGAATACTATTGTACATTACATCCTTGGATGGTATCCAATTTAATCATAGAGGAACCAAAAGAACCAGTGACAGTAATTATGCCAGAGGGTGCTGGAATTCAAAAAGAAGGACAAATCTACTATGATCCTGAAGCACTTCAAATAACTGTTGGAACAGCAGTACTTTGGAAAAATGATGATAGTACAATGCACACAGTTACATCAGGAAATTCACAAGAAGGTCCAAACGGAGTATTTGATTCTGATTTAATGGCAGCAGGAGATTCATTTGAGTTTACATTCTCATCTCAAGGAAAAGAAGACTACTATTGTATCGTACATCCTTGGATGACAGGTTCTGTAGAAGTAGGATAAGCTTGCAAAAAATTATCTTAACAAAGGTACAAAAACAGATTCTCTCAAACCATGCAAATAAGGAAAAACCTAATGAATCATGTGCAATATTACTTGGAACAGAAAAGGGTGATAAATCCAAAGTTGAGAAGGTATTTCTTACAAAAAACACAGACCAATCACCAGTGAATTTTACAATTTCTGCAGAGCAAAGACTAGAGGCAGATAAAATGGAAAAAGAGTTGAAATTAAAAATTATAGGTATTTTTCACTCCCATCCAGATTCCAAAGCCTATCCGTCAAGTACAGATAAAAAATTCATGGATCTAAATCCAGTGGTATGGGTAATCTTTTCAGGAATTTCAAAAGACTTCAAAGCATATGTTCTTGAATCAGAAATTTCAGAGATTCCAATAGAATCAGAGTAATCAGGGTTTGCAATATCTGAAAGTTGCTTCTTTTCCTTCGGCATAACCAAGCACTGATTTATCAGGAGCAATAATCTTGCCAATTACATTTACTGGAGATGCAGGAGTGATCTCACTTTTTTTGCTGATTGGCGTAGGTCCATAAAATAAACAAATTGCTTTGCCAGTTGGCCAGTATGCTACATCATTTAAAGAGACAGGAGACTTTGCATTTTCTTCTGGGATGTTGATGGACGAGGATGATGTGTAGATTTCATCACCCCATACATTAAGATCTACAGTAAAAGGTAGATTATCTAAAAATGATCTTACAGTTTTTGGAGAAGTGTCATCATTTAATTCCAAAGTCACGCCAGTTGAATTCAGAATGTCTAATCGTACTATATGCTTCATAGTTGAACAAACTAAACATCAAGACATTCATAGATATGTATATCTTGTAACTAGAGAATAACATATCATGGAAAAAAAGGGAGGAGTAGTTTATCCAACAGGATATGAGCCTCCTCCTGAAGATGATAAAACAATTGAAACAAGAAAATCACTACTAAGTGCCATACTAGGAGACCACTCTCATGAAATTTCAGCAGATCTTGATACTGATCTTTTTGAGGTAATGAAAAGAAGACGTTCAACTAGGAAATTTGATACAAAACCAGTTGAAGACTGGAAAATTGAAAAAATTCTAGCTGCTGCTGACACGGCCCCTACAGCTGGAAACTTTCAAGGTTTTGAAATCTTTCATGTAAAAAATAACAAAATGAAAGAAAAACTGGTCAAGGCAGCAAATAATCAACCCTACGTAAATGCACCACTAGTTTTAGTTTACTGTAAAAACCCTAGCAGAGTAAAGCTTCAATTTCCTAAAACAACTTTAACAAAGTTTGCAATTCAAGATGCAACGCTTGCAGCCGCATACTCTCAATTAGCAGCTACTGCCTTGAGTCTAAGTACCATTTGGATTGGAATGATTGATGAAAAAAAGGTTGCAGAAATTATTGGTACAGATCTAGTACCTTCATCAATTTTGTGTGTAGGTTATCCAGTTAAACGAAAATTCCCCAAACCAAGAAGAAACCTTTCAGAATTAATTCATGTTTTAGAATAAATTTCAAATTTACCAAGAGATTTTTTCTATTTTCTCTAAATTAATCTAGGCTCGATGATCTTTGAATTAAATAAGACCCCTCAAGCGAGGGTTATTTGAGGTATTTTTGTTGTAAATTATCCAAAAATTACTCTTTAGGAATAGAAACTATTAGGATATTATCACCTCTAAGAATTATCTTTTCAAGATTCTTTGGCTTTTCTTCGGTAATATCTTCAACTTTTGTCAGTAGCATGTTCATGTGTTGATCAAAAGTTTGTAGTGTTCCTCTAATGGTGGTGTGATTTTTTAGCTTGATTAAGACAATTTTGTTTACACATACATCTAGATTTTCAAGTATTTCAGAAGACATCGATTCACCAGAAAATTTTATGTTGACTCTTCAGTTTCATTAACATCATTTTGCTCATCAGGATCTTGTGGAGTAAGAGGTTCCAAGTATTCTAATCTCCATACTCCCTTCTTTTCTTTTATGGCCATAATTCATTCTTCACCTTAATTGTATTTGACTTGTGCGTGTTTACCTTTAAGACATGAATCGCAAATAGAAACAACTATTGGAATAATTTTCTTACAGTTACACTTTGTACACATGCATCCAATCTCTGTAATTTCTCCAGTCTCTTCATTCTCGCTAGTAACCCTTTGAGCCATCAATAGATATCGCACATCTACATGCAATATAAGCCGTTGTTGATTCTCAGTAATGGGACTGGTTCTTTGGATAATTAAGTATCTAATGACTTTAGACCTTTGCACCTGTTTCTAATTGTAACCTCAGTTACACCAGAAGCTACAGCGACTTGCTTTTGTGAGATTTTTTCGCCTAGCTTGAGGCCAGCAAGATACAGGGCAGATGCTGCCAAGCCCATAGGATCTTTTCCAGATGAACTCTGATCTTGCTCTGCTTTTTTGAGAATCTTCATGGCATAGCGTTTAGTTTTCTCAGATAATCCTATCTGACTTGCAATTCGTGCAATACATTGAACTGAATCAACTACTGGCATTTTTAATTCTAATTCTTGTAGCAGCATCCTATAAGATGCGGCAAGATCTCCACGTCTTATGTCAATTGCATCTGATACTTCCTTTATTGTCCTTGGTGTGCCAGATTCACGGCATGCAGCATAAAGAGATGCGGCAATTAATGCAGAGATTGACCGTCCTCTTACTAGTTTCTTCTCCAGAGCCTTTCTGTAAATATAAGCTGCCTTTTCAACTATGGCCTCAGATAGTGACAACTTTTCTTTCATTTTGAGTAGTGTAGCTAATGCATGTTGAAGATTTCTATCAGTACTATTATTGGTAAGACTTCGGCTATCCCAAACTCTTAATCGCTTAAGAGTAGACTTCATGGATGAAGATAGTGGGTTTCCAGCAGAGTCTTTGTTAATTGGATTAATTATGGTACTAAGACCACGATCATGTCTCGTTAGTGATGTCCTATCACCAGTACGTGATTTGTTTGTAGTATTATCTGAGAAAATTCTTTCAGGTCCACTATCAGAAACTTTTTCATTAATTACAAATCCACATTTTGCACAAAACACTTCTCCCGATTCATTATCGGTAACTAGATTATTTTTGCCACATCTTGGACATCCATCTTTATTTGCAAGCTGCTGACTCATATTATCACTTTGAACTTTGTATGGTAATTTCTAATAAATAAACCATGAAATTATGTGTGATAAAATACAAATCTAATCATATATCATCAGGTCTTTCTCTTCCAGCATACTATGAAGATTATTTACAGCACGATACACATCTTTTTCTGTTTTGGCCCCAGTGCAAACTAATTTTCCTGAAGAAAATATTAGAATTACAGTTTTAGGATCAATCATTCTATGAATTACTCCTGGAAATTGTTCAGGTTCGTACATACTTCTAGGTAAGGTTCTTGCAGCCTTTTCTAAGTGAATTTTACCTCCAAGATTAATTGAAGAAACAATATTTTGAACAGTCACAACTGCGTTTTTTTTGATTTTAATTCCACCCTTTCTTAATTTTTGAACTACAATGTTTACTGCCTTTACTGCCATTTCTTCAGATCTAGATCCTGTGCAGACCATCTTTCCAGTACTGAAAAGCAATGTAGCCGTTTTTGGTGATTTTAATCTAAATACAGCGCCAGGAAATAGTTCTGGATTA
>JAUWQG010000115.1 GCA_030611185.1 Nitrososphaerota archaeon | reverse complement strand
GAGGTAAATTCATCAGATAATTCAATGAAGGAAAATTCAGAAGTTGACCAAAGCACAAAGTCTTCGGAAATTTTACTTAGATTAGTCATTAAAATTGCAACCATTGCAACATATTCTGCTACAAAATCTCGGGTACTTGTTGCATCAATAGAGTTTTCAACAATTCCATTAAATCCCAACATCTTTGCAGTACTATGTCTATCAATTGGAATACTAGTTCCACCTACAGGTCCTGCACCCAAAGGACTTTCATTTACACGAACATAGGTATCGAATAGACGCTCAAAGTCTCGGAATAGAGCATCTGCGTGGGCTAAAAGATAATGGGAAAATAATCCTGCCTGAGCTTGTTGTAAGTGAGTGTATAATGGCATGATTGTTTTTTGATGATTTTTGGCCAATGATACTAGAGATTCAATCGTATCAAGCAAACAGGTACAAAGAATGTTTATGTCATTTCTTATTTTCATTCGAATATCTAATGTAACTTGATCATTTCGAGATCTTGCAGTGTGCATTTTTCCTCCACTTGCCATTCCAGCTTTTTTGATAACAAGTGATTCAATTAATTCATGAATGTCCTCTGCATTTGAAGATGAATCAAATTTTTCATTTTTTAGAGATTCTAGAGAAATTAGAATTTTTTTTGCATCGTTTTTGGTAATTATTTTATTTTCTTGTAACATCAAAACATGAGCCTGACTCCCAAGAATATCAAACAGAATAATTTCAAAGTCATCATCTATTGATGATACATAATCTAAGGTAATATTGCTCAAATCGTTACCAAGACGTGAACGATACATCACCTAAGGTTCTAGAATGGTTTTATATATAGCATCGACGCTTTTGCCCACATGAGTCAAGATATCAAACAACTTCGAGTAAAAATCTTCGATGAACTATCAAAGATTGTAGATCCTGAAATAAACACTACCATTACAGAATTAGAATTAATTGACGAAGTAGACATCAATGCAAGTAATGTAAAAGTAGATTTGCATTTAACTAGTCCATTTTGTCCTGCAGTATTTGGATTTAAAATCTGTCAAGATATTCACGATAATCTTTTGACAGTAGATGGTATTGATGATGTTAAGGTAAACGTCTCAAACCACTTTATGGCAGAACAGATTAACAATCAAGTAAATAATAGTCCTAATCCAAAAAAATTAGGTTAACTTCTAAATCCTAAAAGATAACCACGAAGGAATTGAATTCCCATTGCTGGATCTACTCCTTTTGGACATACCTGACTACAAGAACCTGCAAAATGACATCTCCAAATACCGTGAGAATCATCAATAATTTTTAATCTTGTATCTTTTCCCTTATCTCGGCTGTCAGCAACGTATCTGTATGCTTGTGCCAGTGCCTGTGGACCAACAAAAGAAGAATCTGTGGCCATAGTTGGACATGCCGAGTTACATAAGCCGCATTTAATACAATTTGAAAATTGAATATATTGCTCCACTTCTTCAGGGGTTTGCAAAAATTCTTTTTCATTTGAAGTAATTTCAGAATCATCACGAATCAAATATGGTTTTATTTTGTGATGTGTATCAAAGAGTCGTTCAAATTTTACTGCTAGATCTCGAATGATTGGGAAATTATTCATGGGTTCAACTGTTATTACATCAGAATCTAATTCGCTAATTTTTGTAAAACAAGCAAGTCTTGGTTTACCGTTAATCATCATTCCACATGAACCACATGTTGCCTGTCTACATGAATAACGTACTGCTACTGAATGATCAAAATGTTTCTTTACTTCAAGAATTGCCTCTAAAACAGTGGTCCATTTTTCGTATGGTATAGTAAACTCCATAAATTTTCTTTCACCATCATGTTCTGGATTAAATCTTGCAATACGAAGTGTAATTGACTTTGCTGAGGAAAGAGGTGTTGATGCTTGTTCTTCTGCAATACTAGGCACTAGTGTCATCTATATCATCCCCATGTTAACCATTATTATTGTTCGCGAACCATAGGCAATTAATCCTATCATAGCTGCTAGACAACCATATGATACTGCTTTTTCGTATGTTTTTCCTTGTTTTAATTCTAGCAAAATTACTCTTAGTCCATTGAATCCGTGTATTGATAATAAGATCAAAATTATTTCCAACATTCCAGCGTATGGTAAGAATTGATAATTTGCAATCACATTTGCATATTCTAAGGATTCAGCAAAACTCTGCGTTAGACGCATCAAAACATGTACTGCAACAAGAGCAACTGCAGCTAGAGCAGTTCCATAATGAATTTTCATGATAATGCTTTCTCTCATTTTATTCACCAAACATTACTGCCAAACCATACATCATTGCAATTGCTGCCAAAACTATGGCTGAATAGATACCCATCTTGTGCCTGGCGTTTTGAGATGCTGGGATGTATGGATAATCAGGTCTTGCAGGTTTTCCAACTCCTACCCCTCCATGTCCAAGCATTACTCGTATTCCGTTTACAGTATGAAAAACACACATTGCAATTACAATAGCCAAAATAGCATGACCTTCATTAGTTTGTGTTAAAGCTAAAAATTCGTTCCATCCAACTTGCCCCTTTAAAATTGAGCTTGTTTCATAAATATGGCCAATGAAATAAGCAAGTAATCCCAATCCACTTAATCTCATTAACAAGTATGCGACTCGTTCTATTCCATATCTTCGAGGATTTATCATCCCTCCAATGCCTTCTTTGTTTTCGTCGTGATTTTCCATTTAGTATTTCCTCTCTACTGGTTGATAATTTGTAATGGTTACTGGATGTGTTTTCATGATAGGTTCCTTTGGATCATAATATGCAAGTGTATGATGTAAAAAGTTTGCATCATCACGTTTTGGATAATCAGTTCTTGCATGAGCTCCTCTTGATTCTTTTCTATTGATGGCGCCAATTAGAACAATTTCTGCAGTTCTAATCATAGAGTCAAGTTCCATGACATTTATGAAATTAGTGTTGTACTCTTTTGCACTATCATCTACATGTTTCCATGTTTGTTCTTTTAGCTGACGTACCTTCTTTAATCCTTCAACAAGATTTTTTTCGTCTCTGTAGACATAGGCTCTTTCATTCATGGTGTCGGTTAGTTCTTGTCTGATTTCATATGGGTTTGTATCACCATTTCCTCTAAAAATTCCATCGTAAATTCTTTTTTCTTCTAAAGTAACTAGATGATGAGGCCAAGGATTTGAGTTTGTATTTTTTTCAATATAATCAACTGCAAGACTTCCTGTGATTTTTCCCCATACAATACATTCAGAGGTTGAATTTGCACCAAGTCTATTTGAGCCATGAACACCATTGCATGCAGCCTCACCTGCAGCCCAGACACCTTGCAATTCTGTTGCTCCATCAATATCAGTATGAATTCCACCCATCATGTAATGACAAACTGGTCGGACATCAAGTATCTCCTCTGCAGGATCTAAGCCCGAGAACTTGATAGAGATCTCTCTGATTCCACCTAATTTTTCTTTAATCCTCTCATCACCTAAATGTCTCAAATCAAGTTTCATGCAATCTACGCCAGTTTCATGTTTGAATCCGTTACCTTCGTTAATTTCAGTCATAATAGCTCTTGAAACAATATCCCGTGGAGCTAATTCCATTGCTGCAGCTGCATATTTTTTCATAAAACGTTCGCCCTTGTTGTTGATTAAATATCCACCTTCACCTCTTGCTCCCTCAGTAATTAATATCCCAGATGGAAGTATTCCAGTAGGATGGAATTGTACAAACTCCATATCTTTTAGTGCCATTCCAGCTCGATACG
>JAUWQG010000070.1 GCA_030611185.1 Nitrososphaerota archaeon | reverse complement strand
CATGTGATTGATATCCATTGCTTCTCCTTGTGGGAGCCCATCTACAACATCAAGAAGTAATATTTTCTCGTCTAATCGTTTTAATGCAGAGAATAATGCGGCATCTCCACCTACTTTACCTGATCCAATAATAGTAATCATAAATTTTGGAGTTAATTTTCAATAATTAAATCTAGTGAAACTAATTATCTTAGATAGAATTTATATGCATTTTTGATGATTTTTAATCAATGGTCATTGTCATAGATCCTTATATTGCTGGCATATCAGGAGATATGATTTTATGTTCACTGGTAGATCTGGGAGCAAATAAAAATAAAATTTTAGAGGGGATACGGTCTTGTGAAAAATTCCTTCCAAATTCTCTAATAAAAAAAATTGATTTTTCTAAAATCACTAAGCATGGAATAACATGTACTGAATTAATTTTGGAGGTTGACGAAAAAACTCATGAACGAAAAGGTTCGGAAATTAAACAGGCTCTAAAAACATCTGCAAACCAATTAGGTTTATCTGAAAAAACAAAAATTTTTGTAGAATCTTGTATTGACACTCTTATCTCTACAGAGTCTAAAATCCATGGAATTTCAGAAGAATCTGTTCATTTTCATGAAGCTTCAGGCATAGATACTCTTGTAGATATACTTGGAGTGGGAATTGCTATTGAGAATTTAGATTTATTTAATGAAGAAATTGTCTCCATGCCTATCTGCGTTGGAGGCGGAACCATAACTTTCTCACATGGAACCATGACAAATCCTGCAAGCGCCGTTCTTGAAATTTTAAAAAATTCTAATTTAACAATTCTTGGAAGCAATGTAAAATCTGAATTAACCACTCCTACTGGTGCATGTATTTTAGTAAATTTAACCAACACTTCAATTGAATTTTACCCTTCAATGAAGATTGATTCTATTGGATACGGAGCTGGGAAAAATAATTTTGATAATTTCGCAAATGCTTTAAAAATAGTAAAAGGAATTAAAAATAATTTAGAATCTGATTCTGTTTTTATACTTGAAACAAATGTTGATGATGTTTCAGGAGAGATATTGGGGAACCTAATTGAAAAAATTATACTTGATGGTGCCAAAGATGCTTCAATTTATCATGGCATTACAAAAAAAGGTAGACCGACAAATCTTATATCTGTAATATGTGATAATGACACTATTGATAAAATAACAGATACTCTGATTCTGGAAACAGGAACTTTGGGAATTCGAGTTACCTCCTCTGATAGAATAATTGTTCCACGAACAATTCATGAAATAAAAATAACTTTAGGTGACAAAATCTTCGATATAAAATACAAATCCGCATCTTTTAAAGGAAAATCTACCTTTAAAATCGAGTTTGATGATTTGAAAAAAATTGCCAACTATCTTGACAAATCTATTAAAGACACAGAATCATTGATTAGAAAAGAGATAGTTCAAAAAGATGTCTAACATAACAAAGATGAAAAATCTAATTGAGTGGTTTAGAGATAAAAATTCAGTTCTTGTGGCCCTTTCTGGTGGGGTGGATAGTGCGTTAGTAGCATATGCTGCATATCAACAACTAGGCTCATCATCTATTGCAGTCACTGCTGATTACAAAACCTTGTCCCAAGAAGAACTAAAAACAGCAAAACAAATTTGTTCAGAGATAGGAATTTCTCAAATTCTTTTAGACTACAATGAACTTGAAAACAGAGAATTTGTAAAAAATGATTCTAAACGATGTTTTCATTGTAGACAAGAATTAGGAAGCCATTTGGTAGAATTGGCAAATCAAAGAAATATTGAACTCATTGTTGATGGGACAAATTTAGATGATTTAGGTGACTATAGACCAGGTATAGAGGCTTTAAAACAAAACGGTATTCAAAGCCCACTAGTCGAGAATAAATTGACTAAAAAGGAAATTCGAGATCTTGCAAAATCAGTAGGACTGTCTGTTTTTGACAAACCCTCTAATTCTTGTTTAGCATCTAGGATTCCCTGGGGACAAAAAATTACTTCTGAAAGATTACTTAGAATAGAATATGGAGAAACAATGGTAAAACAGATTGCAAAATTAAAACAAGTTAGGGTAAGAGATCTTGATGGTTTAGCGAAATTAGAAGTAGAAAAAGAAAAAATTTTTGTTTTAAGAGACGATGTAATTTTTAAAGAAATTTCCAAGAAATTAAAATTAATTGGATTTTCAGACGTCATTATAGATCCAGAGGGGTACAAACCCGGAAAAATAAATGTGATTGCAGATTGATTTACCTCGATAATGCTGCATCTACAAAAATTCATGAAGATGTATTAGAATCTATGATTCCTTATCTTAAAGAACAATATGGTAATCCTTCATCAATTCATAGATATGGTCGCCAAGCTCACAAAGCAATAGAGAAAGCTAGAACGCAAATTGCAAATTTAATTAACGCAGACCCCTCTGAAATTTTATTTACTTCTGGAGGTACTGAGTCAAATAATACGGCTCTTTATGGAATAGCAAAAAAAAATCCAGGATCTCGTATTATTACATCGTCAATTGAACACGATGCAATTTTAGAACCATGCAAAAAATTGGAAAAAGACGGTTTTGATTTAATCTATTTACCTGTGGATAATTCTGGCATGGTAGACCCATTAATTTTAAAAAATAATCTTTCTGAAAACACTTCCTTGGTATCAATAATGTTTGGTAATAACGAAGTAGGAACTGTAGAACCAATATTTGATTTTGTAACTATTTGCAAAGAAAAAAAAATTATTTTTCACACAGATGCTGTTCAGGCTATTGGTAAAATTCCGATTGATGTTAAAGAATTAGGCGTGGATTTACTCTCTATTTCTTCTCATAAAATTAATGGCCCAAAAGGAGTTGGTGCATTATACATTAAAGCAGGAATTTCAATAGATCCAGTTATTCTCGGTGGTGGTCAAGAAAATGGATTACGGTCAGGAACTGAAAACGTGGCCAACATTGTAGGTTTTGGAAAAGCATGTGAACTCTCACAAATAAATCTTGTAAAGAATATTTCTAAAATGAGGGAATTACGAGATTATCTTTCTAAAAAAATCATCCATGAAATTTCAGAAGTAGTCCTAAATGGTCATCCTGAAAATAGATTACCAAATAACATTCACTTAACCTTTCTTGGTGTCAATGGAGAAGATCTCTTAATAAAATTAGATGAATATGGAATTGCAGCATCTACGGGTTCCGCTTGTTCGGTTCAAATTCAAAAAGCATCTCATGTACTTCAGGCTATGGGATTTTCGCATGAGCAAATTACAGGTTCTTTGAGACTAACAATTGGAATTTCAAATAATTTTGAAGAGATGAATAAAACAGTTGAAATATTAAAAAATGTAGTTAAAGAACTCCGCTCAGTTTCACCATTTAAAGAAAAATATAATTTTTAATTTTAAAATTAAATTTTATACTGAAATTTAGTTTTGGTAAGGCCAACTGTAATTACAACTCCTAATATCAAAATCAAAGCAGTAATGGTTCCAAATTCTGGTATAACCTTTGTTCCTATAATTTCTATTTCATATATGGCTATAGTTTTTTCTGATTTTTTTTCTTCAAAATTAATTGTAATTAATCTTGATTGATCATCTGTTTCAGTTTCTTCATAAGGAAATTGAATATTATCAATTAAAACAATAAACTCTTCATCTTGACCATTAGGTTTTTCTGCATCTAATGACTCTCTTGGAAGTTTAATAGAAATGGTCCCTTCATCTGGTGCTTCAATTAGAACCATTAATGTAAAATTATCCGGCTCAAGGATAATGTCATTAATTGTACCTCCCTTTATGGTATATTCTATATCAAATGTGCCTCCATTTGGAATTTCTACCTCGAAAATATCTGTAGTTTCCAGAAACTCTTGTTTTGGTGTATACGTAATTGTTGATTCTGCTATATTTCCTTCCCCATAGGATATTCTAACCACATAATCCCCCTCGTTTTTCCATAATGGTTTTTCTGCAATTATTGTATGGGAATAACTTCCATCTTGTGCTGGGAAAAATTGATCAATTCCAATCATATTTCCTTCAACCCAAATTTGAAGAATAATTGGAGTATCTACAATTACTGTGGCAACTTCTCCTGATATTACGATGGTGTCTCCTTCATCATAATTTTCATCATCAGTTATTACTGTAAGAAATGGTTTTTCATCACTTTGAGCAAAAACTGGTAAAACTGAAAATGTAAATAAAATCAAAACAAAAAAAATCTTAACATTCACAAAAAATATGCAACATTATTTCTATATCTCCTTTACTATTAAAAATGAAAAAATGAAAAAAAGTTGTAGGTTTAGTATCTTGGCATAATACTTAGTCTTGATTTTGCAGAAACTGCAATTATTGAAATAATTGCAACTGCTAGAATCAAAGCTGCGATTGCACCAAATTCTGGGATTACATGTGTACCGATAATTTCAATCTCTTCAGCACCTGCTAGGAACATTACTGTAATTTGATTTCCATCAATTTCTACATCATCCCATTCTTCTCCATCAACAAGTACCATAAAGGCACCATCAAGGACGTTTTTGGATGGGTTTAATGTAATGGTTCCATCTTCATTTGCACTAATCATCACGATGAGGGAATTATCGTTTGTGTTTACCTTTGCACCATTCACTGTTCCTCCTGAAATACTATATGGTACACAATTACCTAGTACAGATAATTCTGATTTACCACATGTTATACCTGGTTGTTCAATGTCTGGTCTGGCATTTATTCCATTAACCAATTCTACCAATACTTTGTTGTTTTTCTCAGCACTTCCATAATTGGCTTTAATGTAATATGTTCCATCATATTTCCAAAGATCACCTGCTGTACTGAAAGATGTTCTAAAATTACCCATATCATCAACAGAAACTTGGTCAATTGAGATAATAGAATTCAAAGAACTCATCACAGTAAGTGTTACTGGAACCCCAGGATTTACATTTGCTACTCGACCTTCTACAATAATTGAATCATTATGATCATATGTGGATTTATCTGTCCAAAATGAAATTGGAAGGTCTTCGAGCAATAATTGCTTTGCAATCATTCTGGGATCATCTGGTCCACAATCAGGACATGCTAATTCAGCATATGCTGATGATACAGTTAGAGTACCAACTGCAGTCAAAACTACTAGTAGCGCGAACGTTATACGGTTGTTCATCTTGTATGCGATTCACAGGAATCTCTATTTATGTATATTTAAAAAATGAAAAAAAGTAATAGATCTAGTATCTTGGCATTATACTGAGTTTTGATTTTGCAGAAACTGCAATTATTGAAATAATTGCAACTGCTAGAATCAAAGCTGCGATTGCACCAAATTCTGGTAT
>JAUWQG010000046.1 GCA_030611185.1 Nitrososphaerota archaeon | reverse complement strand
AGTTGATCTACGTTTAGTTGCAGCTTTTCTTTTTGTAGCCATTGCTGCATTCCAATTTTCATCGTTATTCTATAGTTAAACTAAAGAAAATTACACAAATTGATTACAATTTGTCAACGAAATTTTATGCTAAAAAAATTTCATGATCGGAAAATTAATTTCTATTTTTAATTTTTTATTTCTCTAAATTTTTTTTATTTTATTTTATGTTTTTACAAGCAAATTTACGCTTGAAAATAACAATTTAAAAAAAAATTGATTTTGATCATGTTGTATTTTATTTGAAAATTTAATTTTGTGTATGTTGTGATGATCTAATTTTTAAAATTACATACCGCGTTTTTTAATTATTGTCAATACATCTTCATCTAATAAAATATGGGTTAATCCTACTCTTTGACCTCCAAACTTTACACTTTTCCCCCATACCATTCCAAATCTAAATTGTTTTTTCAAATGTCTGTGAAGTTTGTTACAAATATCCTCTACCGTATCTCCCTCCCTTGCAATTAATGGTTCTTTGAAGTCTGTTTCTCCCCCTTTTGGCCTCATGTAAATTCTAATAAATTTTAATTTTTCATAAATTTTATCTTTAAGCAAATCTATATTGATATCAGAATTTGCAGAGACTTCGATTACATCTGATTTTATTTTTGTTTTTAATTCTTTAATGAATGCCTTATCCACCAAATCGATTTTGTTTAGAAGTGTTAGGGATTTTGAATAGCTAATATTTCCTGCAATATAATCTGCTACCTGCTCTGAGGTCACATCTTCTCGAATTACTACTCTCGCACTAACAATTCCATAAATGTGTAAAAGATCTTTTAGGTGTTTTTCGGAAATTTTTGTAAGCTTTACTTGTTGGGCGACTGCTATTCCTCCCATTGCCGATTTTTCTATGGTGATATTTGGAGGAAGTGTATTCAATCGAATTCCTATATTTCCTAATTCATTGACCAACACATTTTCGTGATATGGTTGGAATACATCGAGCATAAGCAAAACTAGATCTGCACTACGCGCAACAGATAGAATTCTTTTTCCTAACCCCTTTCCAGTAGATGCTCCTTTGATAATTCCTGGAAGATCAAGGACTTGAATTCTTGCACCTCTATATTTCATCATTCCAGGAACTACCGTTAATGTTGTAAATCGAAAAGCTCCCACAGTAGATTGTGCATCTGTCATTTTGTTAAGCAAAGTTGATTTTCCTACACTTGGCAATCCAATGAATACGACAGTTGCATCTCCAGATCTTCTAACATCAAAACCATCTTGTTTTATTCCACTTTTTTTTACAACATTTTCTTCTTGCTCTCGTTTTAGTTTTGCAATTTTTGCTTTTAGTATACCTACATGATGTTCTGTAGCTTTGTTAATTTGGGTGCGTGCCATTTCATCTTGAATGGCCTTAATCTTTTCAGGAATTCCCACTTTTACTCATCTTGTTTGGAAATCTTTTCAAATAAAATCGTATGAATCCTTCTAATTTTTGTGATTCTAGAGGAAGATATCTTTTGAAAGTTATCTGATTCTGTGATAAAATTTGGCAAGGTGATCTCTCGTATTTTTTCAAAATCTCTGAAAGAAACAATATATGAATTTGAATCCTCAGAAAACCGCGCTTTGCTAAAAATTTCCTCAATAATTCCTTTCTTTATCACCTATTTCATTTTTTTTGAGTACTAATCAATATTGGGCCATTTTTTTTAGTAGCAAATATTATTCGGTCTATAAAACAAATTTCATGAATCCCAAAACATTTGCAGTGGATATTGATGGAACAATTACAGAAAACGGAGGTGGTAGAATCCATCTGGAAGCACTTGCAGCTCTTCGTCATGTAAAAAATATTGGCCACAATGTGATCTTTGTAACTGGAAGATCTTCTATTGAGGGTTTTTTATTATCTGTATTTGGAGGAACTACTAAAATTGCAGTTGGGGAAAATGGAGGGTGCATTACTATGGGTAATAATGAACATGTTTTACTAGGAAATATCAAACAATGCAAGGAGGCTTTTGAATTAATTCAAGATAAGATAGATAATGTAATTGAAAAGCCAGTTTTTCCACGAATGACTGAAGTTGTTTTGGAGAGAACATTCGATCTGGATCTTGCAAAAAAACTGGTTCTAAAAGAAAATCTAGATGTTTCTTTATCTGACAGTCAATATGCCTTTCACATCAATTCTGGTGGAATTGATAAAGGTACAGGATTCCAAGAAATCATGAAAAGGCTATCCCTTTCTTCAGATGACGTAATTGCGATAGGTGACAGTGCAACCGATATTCCTTTATTTAAAATTGCAAAAACAAGTATTGCATTGGGTAATTCATTTGATGATGTGAAATCTCAAGCAACAATGACTGTTTCTGCAAAAGCAGGTGATGGTGTGATTGAAGCGTTAGATAAATTAGCTCCCCAAATATCAGGTGTATAAAATTGACATTCAAATCAATAATAGAGGAAATTGAAAATAATCTTCACAAAATTCTTTCTGACCTCGAGGTGTCTAATGTTTCATTTACAGTAGAGCCTGCAAAACCTGGTTTTGGTGATGTCAGTTCAAATATTTCCTTTTTACTTGCAAAAATTTTGAAAAAGAGTCCTCAAGAAATTTCAAATATTATGTCTGAAAAATATTCTAAATTTCAACACACACTAGTTTCTAAAGTAGAATCTCATCCTTCTGGGTATCTTAACTTTTTTGCAAACTGGGAGAAACTTAACCAACTAATTTTATCTGAATCTAATTTAGAAGAGTTTGGTTCTGTTGATTTGGGAAAAAATTCCACAGTTGTAGTTGAGCATACTAGTGTAAATCCAAACAAAGCCCTTCACATAGGACACATTAGAAATATTGTTGTTGGAGATACCATTTCTAGGATTCTTGAAAAATCAAACTACAAAGTTAACGTTCTAAATTATGTCGATGATTCAGGCCTTCAGGTGGCAGACATTTTAGTAGGGTTTAGACACCTTGGGTTTTCTCAAAATCCTCCTGAAGGGAAAAAATTTGATCATTATTGTGGAGACGATGTATATGTAAAAACAACTGAAAAATACCTACAGGACTCTAGTTTAGAAGATATTCGGAAAAACACTCTCAAGGAACTTGAAGATGGGTCTTCTGAAACTGCGCAATTTGCAGATGAAATAACAAGCAAAGTACTTGAAAATCAGCTAGAAACATGTTGGAATTTGGGTGTTACTTATGACTGCCTAAACTATGAATCTCAAATAATTCGATCTGGTTTGTGGGGTAGAATCTTTGAGAAACTAAAGGAGATGAATCTCATAGAGTTTGAAAATGAAGGTAAAAACTCTGGATGTTGGGTTATTCGAGGAGAAGGAAAAGAAGAAGACAAAGTGATAGTCCGAAGTAATGGTACTGCAACATACATTGCAAAAGACATTCCATATGCTGCTTGGAAGCTAGGATTACTTGAGGATTCATTTAATTATAAAAAATACGATAAAGCGCAACCTGGTACACGTACCCTCTGGCAAACAACTCTGGATGATACAAACGAACCTAAACAAAACTTTGCAGGTGATAAAGTAATCACAGTAATTGATTCTAGACAAGCAAGACTCCAAAAAATAATTACAACCCTGATGGCAAAATTCAAGTCATCTACTGATACCTATGTTCACTTGGGATACGAATCAGTTACACTTAGTGCAGATACTGCAAAAACATTAGGGCTTGACACAGAAGGAAAACAAGCTCAGATGTCTGGTAGAAAAGGACTTTACGTTAATGCAGATTCTGTTTATGACTTGTTAAAAAATAAAACAATTGAGGAGACTGTCAAAAGACATCCTGAGATGAATCCATCTGAAATTGAAAAAACTGCACATCAAATTTCAGTTGGAACATTACGATATGAAATGATAAAACAAGACCTTGACAAAATAATTACATTTGATTTGACAAAATCTCTTAGTTTGGAGGGTGACACTGCACCCTACATACAATACGCTCATGCAAGAGCCGCAAGAATCATTGAAAAATCTGGACAAACTCCATCCATTGATGTTAATTTTTCACTATTGGCTGATCCGATCGAACTTTATCTTGTGAGGATTATTGGACTGTTTGATTTGCAAGTACGAGATTCTGCAAGGAATTTATCGCCAAAAGTGATCTCTAGGTATTGCCATGACTTGGCAGTTGCATTCAATTCATTTTATGAAAATGTCAAAGTGTTGGGCCTTGGGGATGAAAATCTTGAAAAATCTAGATTATGTCTTGTTCATTCTTTTAAGATAACTATAGAACGTGCCTTGGATTTATTGGGTATTGATGCGCCTAATAGAATGTAATTTCCAGAAAGGCCCAAATTTTCATTTGAATGCCCCTCTGGCTGTTGGCGTGCAAACCACGAGTATTTTCTGAAAAAATACCCACAAAAGTGTTCTGGTATGATGAATTGATAAAAAAATAACTAGTGGCTGTGGCCACATCCACAGGAATCATGACCTTCCTGTCCTTGGGGGGCTGCACCTGCACCTGCACATTTGGAACACTTGTCTGAACCTGTTGGGGAAAAGAAGCCGATTCCACATGATACGCATTTCATATTTGACATAAAGAAACTAGTTTTTTGCTATATTTATTGATTAGTAGGGTGAATTTGAATTCTAAAAATTATGTACTCAAAACTTGCAAAAAGTCTTTGACTGATTGTTGTGACAAAATATCTTTCATGTTCTCAGATAATGAATTCAAAATGTCAGGATAAGAATCTCCAAAGAGATCTTTTAGAATATTTCTCAAGTATTCTGGATTTTCATAGCAATCCTCTAATGTGCAGGTGTAATCTTTTTGGAGCAAAGAAACTATTTTGTCATACTCTTGAATGCCTAATTCTAACAGTGTGTTTTTTAATGCAAGTGTCACCATTGTTTTTTTCATTTGGTTTTCTGAATCAAGAGATGGTGCACATAGTTGATTTACAGTTTTTATAATTTCATTAACATCAATTGGTTCTTTGATTACTGCCGATGGTCGAAGTTTGTTTAAGGCAATCTGTGCATTAATTGTCATTTGGTTTGTAGTGATTATTACTACTGCATCAGGATTCATCTCTCTTATCTTGGTTATTCCGTAAATGCCATCATATACTGGCATAATTACATCTAAAAAGATAACATCTGGTTTTAATTTCTGATATAGGAATGCTGCCTCTTGACCGTTGTATCCTCTTCCTACAACCTCTATGTTGTTACTTTGCATTATCTCTGCAAAAAGAGCAACAGTGTCCTTGTCATCATCAACAACTACTGCTCTAATCATATTTGGGGGAGGATTTTGTGTTTATTAAAAGAATTGACAAAATATTGGAATCTTCATGCTAAATGAGCCATATTTTGGTAAAATATGAGCATAAAAATCAGCGATATTTTTTAGTGTTTACGAGTTTATCGACAAAAAGTGAAAATAGAATGCCTCCTCTTTGGGCGTTAATTTAGACGGTAACTAAAGTCATTATCAAATTAGGAATTGTTGGAGAATAATTTCAAACCAATTTAACTTTCTAGGTATGATCAACATTAAGAGGATCTCTGCATTTGATACATGTGGGTATTTTGTTTTCGTCAAGCTTCAACTCGACATTACTTGTATGACATTTGTGGCATAATCCCTTCATGCTTTATTTCAATTTTCTTAGGATAAAATCCTTGTTTCATTAATTCTCGTCCTTCCCAAAAAACAATTTCTACAATCTGCAATTTCAAAATATAGCATATTTCAGCGTAAAATCTCAGATCGATGTTTTAAGGTTCATTTACCATGTACCTGAACCTTTTTGATATGATGTCACTTTAACATAATATGGTCAATTTTGAAAAACTCTACCAAAAAGTGGGATTACTAATAATTGAAAGATGTCATGGAGCAATCAAAATTACAAAACATGGAAAAATTATTCAAGTATATGACACAAAACGTCACATCTGGAGTGATGGGTTAGCAGGTCTCATAATCAAAGAGGAATGTAAGAATGCAAATCTAAGGGATTGGGAGTTTGCAAATGTAAGAAGTTATGTTATCCAGGAATTACTTGGTAAATCTGAAAAATAAGAACTATCTTTTCTTCATCTCTCCCAAAAAACAATTTCAAACTTCCTTTAATTCAAAAATGAAAATATAATCCAAAATTAAAGTATCACTTTATGATAAATTATGTGATGTTTCAATGTTCTTTATGTGGTTTAAAATTCGTCGAAGAAAAACGCCTAAAGATACATTTCAAAACTCATGAAAAAAAAGAGATGAAAAACAAGACACAGAAAAGAAGCGCAATGGTGGATTTTGAGAAGCCTGACTTTTCACAAGTAATGTAAAATCCTTCCCAAAAAATAACTTTTCAACTAGCAATCACAGTTAAGAGTTTGCCAAGTTGTATTGGCTTTTTCATAATGCTATGAACCCCTTCTTTCTCTAACAAATCATTAATCTGTGCTTCAGTAAAGGCATGCGCAGAAAATATGATGATTTTTTGGTCTTTTAGAATATTTTCTTTCTCTAATACCGCAATAATATCACGGCCGCAAAATTCAGGCATGGCAATATCTAACAGAACTACATCATAATTTTCATTTTTAATTAGATCCAACCCTTCTCTTGGATTATTTGTAACGGTATTTTCAACACCTTTTGCAGTGAGAAATTTGTAAACTAGTTCTGTAATGTCTTGATTATCATCAACCATGAGTACTCTCATGGGGTAAATTACAATTTTTCATTATATTGGAGATTGCTTGTTCAGTTTACACAAAATAATGTAATCTCATTGAATGAATTTTGTTACGACACTCTATTTGCTACAGTAGAGATAAAGCTAGGTGATTTTTGTGATTTTTTTTGAAAACCATGCCTAATTTTATTGATTTTAAGACCATTTATTTTTCTAGTTTTATTCAGAATCTTCCTTTAATTTATCGTTTTTTTCTTTTTGTTCATTAATTTGATTATCAAGATTTTGTTTTCTAGTTTTTATTTCGTTTTGAAGATCTTCATATTCTTTTTTTAACTCATCTAGTTCTTCTTGCCTTCTCTTTAGTTCAACTTCTGATTTTTCTTTATCAATTTTAATTTGTTCGATTAATACTTCTCTTTCTGTCTTTGTTTGAATTAACTTTGATTGATTTTTGATTAGTTTTTCTACTAGTTTGTCTTTTTCTTTGACTTTTTCTTGTTCAATCTTGATTTCATTTTCTAAAATTACTTTTTCACGATTAATTTTAATTTCATACTCTTGACGATATACAATTAATTGAGATAATTCATTA
>JAUWQG010000124.1 GCA_030611185.1 Nitrososphaerota archaeon | reverse complement strand
TTGTTAATGATTCCAGTGGTAACTACTTTCAAAGGAAAAGGTGCATTTCCAGAAAATCATCCATTGTCATTAGGACCGATTGGAATGCACGGTCATGCTGAAGCCAACAGAATTATGACGGAAGCTGATTGTGTCTTAGCTATTGGTACTAGATTCTCAGATAGGTCAGTTGGAACCTTTGAG
Source organism: Nitrososphaerota archaeon (assembly GCA_030611185.1). GTDB lineage: Archaea > Thermoproteota > Nitrososphaeria > Nitrososphaerales > Nitrosopumilaceae > Nitrosomaritimum. The sequence continues at coordinate 3,321 of JAUWQG010000124.1, read as the reverse complement.
GCATTTGAGAAGAGACTAAAGATTATTCACATGGATGTTGATCCTGCTGAGATTGGAAAAAATCAAACCACGTCAGTTGCAGTAGTTGGAGATGTTCGTGCATCCCTTAGAATTATGGTAAAAATGTTAATGAAAAAGGCAATCAAAAAGACTGAAGAAAACACTTGGCTCAAACATGTAAAGGAAACCAAAGCGTATTGGAAAGAAAATTTGAAGCTTCATCCAGGAGAGATGGGGGCTGCAAAAATCTTGAGAAAACTTCGAGAAATACTTCCTCATGAATCAATTGTAACTACAGAGGTAGGTCAGCACCAAATGTGGGCATCATTATTCTTTGATGTAATTCAACCTGGAACTTTCTTTAGTTCTACTGGTCTTGGAACAATGGGTTGGGGATTTCCTGCTGCAATTGGTGCCAAAGTTGCAAAGCCAAATGTTCCTGTAGTAGATATTGCAGGTGATGGAAGCTTTGCCATGACAGAAAATTCACTAGCTACAGCAGTTCTTGAAGACATTCCAGTAATTGTATTTGTATTAAATAATTCTACTTTGGGAATGGTAGCTCAATGGCAAAGAACATTCTATAAAAGACGAATGATTGGTGTTGACCAAAAACATTGTCCAGATTACGTTAAACTTGCAGAATCATATGGTGCTCAAGGAATCCGTGCACAATCAATGGATGAGCTTGACAAAGCACTAAAGACTGCATTGAGCAGCAATGTTGCAACAGTAATTGACATCCCCATTGATCCAGAAGAAGATGTATTGCCATTTGTAGCTCCTGGGACTTCACTTGCAGATATGGTACTACCTTCTTAGGTGATAATATGTGGGCAATTCTCTCATTACTAGTTGAAAACAAACCAGGCATCTTGTTTAAGATAACTCATATGTTTAGATCAAGGAATTTCAATATTGATAGTATTTCAGTAGGAGTAACTGACAATCCTGAATTCTCTAGGATGACTATAACTACAATTGGTGATGAAAAACAAGTCACACAAATCGTAAAGCAGCTGGACAAAATGATAGATACTCTAGAGGTAAAACAACTCGATGAGCACAAAACCGTATACCGCGAACTTAGTATTTTTAAGATTAAGCTAAGTAATGCTAGTGATAGTATGGAAATCAACAAGTTGGCAAATGCCTATGGCGGAAAGATTCATGATGTTAGAAAAGAATCTATGATGGTAGAATTAACTGCTACACCTGACCAAATAGAGGCATTTCAGGAATTGGCAAAACCATTTGGAATACTTGATGTTGCCCGTACAGGAGTGGCCGCCTTGCAGAGGAGTGGGGCATGAGAATACGAATATTTGATACAACACTAAGAGATGGAGAGCAGACTCCTGGAATATCGTTATCCCCAGATCAAAAACTCTCTATTGCTAAAAAGCTTGATGCATTAGGAGTTGATGCAATAGAAGCTGGCTTTCCAGTAATTACTCATGCAGAATTAAAAGCCATAAAAATGATTACAAGTGAGGGATTATCTGCTGAGATTTGTGGATTATGTAGAACACGCAAAGAAGACATTGATGCTGCAATTGATGGCGGATTAAATTACATTCACACATTCATTGCAACTTCGGACATTCACTTGGAGCACAAGCTCAAGATGACTCGAGAGCAAGTACTTGAGAAAGCAATTGAAGCCGTAGAGTATGGCAAATCACGAGGATTACAAGTAGAGTTCTCAGCTGAAGATGCAACAAGAACTGATAGGGAATTTTTGAAAAAAGTTTTCGGAGAAGTTGCAAAAGCTGGAGCTGATAGAATTGATATTCCTGATACTGTAGGATATGCAACACCTGAATACATTTCACAAATTACCAAAGATGCAATCGAAGCTACTCATCTTCCAGTCAGTCTTCACTGTCACAATGACTTTGGCCTAGCAGTTGCCAATGCCTTATCTGGAATTCGAGCAGGAGCACAGTGTGCACATGTGACAATTAATGGAATTGGAGAACGCGCAGGAAATGCATCACTTGAAGAATTCGCAATGGGATTGCAGTGCTTGCAGTGGGACCAAAAATATGAAACCGGAATAAAATCTGAATTAATTTACGAAACATCTAGGTATGTCTCTAGTCTTGTTGGAGTGCAAGTGCAGCCAAACAAGGCAATTGTTGGGGATAATTCATTTGGTCATGAGTCTGGAATTCACACTCATGGTGTATTGAGTAATCCATTAACCTATGAGCCAATTTCTCCAGAACTTGTTGGCAGAAAACGATGGCTTCAAGTAGGAAAGCATGCCGGAATTCATGGAATGAATGCAATGCTTGAAGAATATGGTATTAAACCAACTGAAGAGCAATCACAAGAGATTCTTGATAAAGTCAAAGTACTTGGAGATCAAGGAAAACAAGTATCTGATGTAGAGCTATTATCGTTTGCATCTGAAGTTTTAGGTGATGCCGGAATCAAAAGAATAGTACATCTTACTGGCTTTTCTGTATCTACTGGAATTGGAACAATGCCATATGCATTTGTTAAACTCAACATTGATGGAGAAGACCATATTGGAACAGACTATGGAGTAGGACCAGTTGATGCTGCCCTAAATGCAATCCAAAAGATTACTGGAAAAATCTCTGAAATTAGAATTAAAGACTATGGACTAGCATCAATTTCTGGTGGCTCTACTGCATTGTGTGAAGTAACTGTCAAAGTAGAGGATGCAGATAGAAACAAGGTATCTGCAAAATCAATTGGAGAAGACATTGTAACTACAAGTGTTCAAGCAGTAATTGATGGAATTAACAGAATAATGCTTAAAAAAATGCTTAAAGAAAAACTGACAAATAATTAATCTTTTTTTCTTTTTGTTTCTGAATTTTTTAATTTTATAGCAATCCTTTCATAAAATTCTGGGTTGACTCTTTTACAATTTTTATCTTGAATCATGACTCATCTAGATTTAATTTTTAATCCTCATAACAATTTGGCTAAGGGTGCCTGAACTGTATTCGATACCATGTACAACCATTGAATGTTTTTGAAATCTGTTAATCGCATCAGATTCACTGCTGTCTACCTCAAACTTACAATCAAAACCATAGTTCTTACAGCTAATTTTTCCCATGATTTTCTCACGTATATGGGAATAAAACTTGGAGTGTGTTCATGGCATGACAACTGCTAGGTTAGGCTCATTTTTCAAAAGGATTATTTTGAAATTATTTTTTGAGAAGGATTAGGATTAAAATCCTGAAATTATACTATAATTGAATGCACTGCAATGTAATTCCCCAAATGATAATCTTAAGGAGTTTTAAAACAATAAAGTGGAAAATCGAATTTGAT
>JAUWQG010000116.1 GCA_030611185.1 Nitrososphaerota archaeon | reverse complement strand
AGTCTTTATCATTCCAACAGCATTCATTTTTGCATTTCTTGTTTGCAAGAGATAAAATGTTCCTTGTTCTATTGTAAACTCAATGTCTTGTGGTTCTTTGTAATGTTTTTCTAATTTTTCACACGTTTTTGCTAGTTGAGTATAGGATTTTGGCATTTCTTTTTTCAGTCCATCCACTTGTTTTCCTGTCCGTACACCTGCTACAACATCCTCACCTTGTGCGTTTATCAGATATTCTCCATAGATATGCCTCGTACCATCTTCAGGACTTCTCGTAAATACAACTCCTGTGGCACTATCATCACCCATGTTTCCAAATACCATAGATACAATATTTACAGCAGTACCACCTGCAATGTCTTTTGTAATGTTATTTTTTTCTCTGTAAACAATTGCACGTTCTCCCATCCAACTTCCAAATACTGCTTTGATTGCAAGTTCTATCTGATCATAAGGATCAGATGGAAATTTTTTTCCAGTGTGTTTTTCACAAATCTTTTTGCATTCTGAAACTATTTTTTTTAAAGAATTTTCATCTAATGCACTATCTTCAGTTACTCCTTGATTTTTTTTTGCTTTGTTTAAAACATTATCAAATTTTGTATCATCAACACCAAATACCACCTTGCCAAATAATTGAACAAATCGCCTATACGAATCCCAGGCAAATCGTGGATTCTTGCTTTTTTCTGCTAGGCCTTGGACTGTTAAATCATTTAAACCAAGATTCAAGATGGTATCCATCATTCCAGGCATTGAAATTGCAGCACCAGATCTTACTGAAACAAGTAGGGGATTAGACTTTGAGTTCCATTTTTTACCTGTCTTTTTCTCAATTTTAGCAATATTTTTTCTAATTTCCGGGATTATGGATTTTGGTAATTTTTTGTTATTTTCATAATATTTTTTGCATACATCAGTAGTAATTACAAATCCAGGAGGAACAGGTAACTTTAGTCTAGTCATCTCACATAGACCTGCACCTTTTCCACCTAGGAGCTTTTTGTTCTTCCCATCGCCTTCATCATAAAAATAAATTTGCTTCATTTTTTTATCTAGGTAATCCAATCAAAAATAGAGGGATTTAAACTAATTTGAAAGAGAGGAACTTTATCTTACACTGGAATTTTTAATAATAAATAGAATTATTTTTTGTTATTCTACAGGTCTTTTATTCAATTTGTGAGTAAAAGATACAATTGCCAATGAAAAAATCCACTCGATAAGGTAACACTAAAGCGGAATTCTAGAGGGGATTTTATGCAAGTTGGCAATAATCACATTTCTGAATACTTCTTTCAGATCTAGTTTCAAGTTCTACCCTACATTCTTTGCAGATTATTCTATTTCTCATAAAATTTGTATGACGTAAATAGATTTTAATTATTTTATTGATATTTGATGGACCTTTAGTTTACATAAATTCAACAATGTTAAATTAATAATTATTGAAAAGATCAAGACAGAGCTTTTGCAAATTCAGTTATCATTTTTGTCCAACTTTTTGCTTTGATTATTCCACTAGCAACTAAAATCCCCTTTGAGCCGAGTTCTGAGGCCTTTGAGACATCCTCCCCTGAAACAATGCCTGCCCCACAAAGTAGTTTTGTGTTATTTTTGGCACTTTTTACAGCATTTACTGCCTTTATTATCAAATCAGGTTTTTCTTTTGAAACTGCTTTTCCAGAGCCAATTAATTCTGGTGGCTCAATTGCAATGTAGTCAGGATTTAACTTTGCATATTTTTTCACCTCTGCGACATCTTTGACGCATAAAATGGAAATCATCTTTAGATCACGTAGTTTTGAAACAAGTAATTCAATTTCTTTGCTTGAAATTCTGTGTTCGCTGTGATTAATCAAAGATCCATAGACATTTGATTTTTTTAATAATTCTGGAACTACAAAGCCAGTAGTACTACCAATCTTGGATACATCAACATGCTGAGATATGATGGGAATTGAGCTTTTTGAAACCAAGCCAACAAGATGTTGAGGAGGGGCAACTGCAATTTTTAATTTATATTTTTTTGAAATTTTTTCAACGATTTTTACAAATTTAACAATCTTATCTCCGGCAATTTCTTCATAATTTTTACAATTAATTATGAACATCTTTCTTTAAAAATTTCAGTATTCTATTTAACCCTTGATTCAAAATCAGTCAATCGTGACTTTCTCGTACCTTTTTTTCATAAACAATACAGTAATCATCAGAACAATAGCGGCAATATTTGTTCCTATGATGAACACGTCATTTACAATAAATCCATAAAGTAGCCATAATGTAGCACCTGCTGAAATTAGAATCAACAAATACTTTGAAACATCTTTTAGACTTTTTGTCTTGTATCCTTTGATTATTTGCTCAACCCATCCTGAAAGAATTAAAATTCCAGCAAGAGTACCTAGTATGGTTAGAAGAGTATCATCAACTTCCATGATTTACTAATTCAACTCCAAAAAAATTCATCCAATCCAGTTTGTTTTGGTTTTCCAAGGATTGTATCAAAATCCATATCCATAGAAGATGTTATTTGGTCCAATGTAGATTCCATAAATTCCATGTATTTTTTTGAATCAATCTCTTCTTTTTTTGCCAACTCTATTGGTCGTACTCCGGGTTTATTCAAAATTTTAACAAATGAAATTCGGTCTCCTTTTTTTACCTCACGTATGGATTCTAGCTGTTTTGCCGCCCTTATGTGCTGAGGAATTGTTTTCACATATTCTGCAGGAGACTTGCTGATCATCACATTAAATGTCAAGTCCTTTAATGGGATTTCTTTTGATTCAATTTTTTTTGCACAATTTGCAATTTTTTCACTGATTTGGTTTTTTGCACGTTCAAAATCATTCATTGTTTGTACTTGGGATAAAATATCAAGCAGTTCGTAAAATAATTTTTTTATAAATGCAGGTGTGTGTGACTTTTTTCCAGTTAATCCCTTTACATCTACTTTTCCATCTTTTGTTACGCCAAGATAATTTTTCTTTCTGTTACTTAAAACACAATAGCGGTATGTCTTGTCAATTTCTAAATCAACACCATGATTTGCTTTTGCTTGCTCTATCATGGTTTGAATTTGTTGTTCAGAGGGATTTTTAATAAAAATTGAATCAGTGTCCCCATAAAGCACTTCAACTCCAATTGCTTCACATTTTTTGATTGTTTCAAGAATGGTGTACCGTCCAATAGCAGTTGTAGCTTCTGCTGCTGGAAGAAAATATAGAGGAAATATTTCAGCCCCCATTACCCCATAGCTGGCATTTAGAATTACTTTGAGTGCTTGACTGACTACAGTATATTGCTGCCTTTGCTCTTCTGATAGAGTCTCTTTTTTTGATAGACTCTTGTAGTAGTTTACTCTCAAATCCCTCAAAGAACCAATGATTATTGATGTAAGCCCATTTCGTTTTGTGCATGCCCAGTGATTGGTTTGAGGAATAGTGTTTTTTTTGCATTCTTCATGAGAGCATCTCACTGTTTCATAGGACAGATTTTTTACTTTAATAATACTGGGATATAGACTAGCAAAATCCATTACAACGACATCAAAATGAATTCCTTCTTTTGGATCAACTACCAATCCGCCTCGATATTTTTTATCTTTGATAATTGCGTCAGATAAAACACCTTCTGATCTTTTTTGTAAATCTTCTCTTTTAGGAATTAAGGCATTTCTTTGTCGATGTTCGTAGTACAGTAAACTTCTAATCCATTGGGACACTCCAAGCCTTGCAATATCATCAATAGGCATCCTAGCTATTCTTGCAAT
>JAUWQG010000033.1 GCA_030611185.1 Nitrososphaerota archaeon | reverse complement strand
TAAAGAAATAGCATTACTTGAAGCCTAGGCTAGTAACAATTCTACTTTTACTAAAATGACAAAGTTAGAAATTACCATAGATGTAATTGTTCATGCTACTGAGAATTTGGCAAAATTCTTTGAGTCTTTTAATGAGATGTTTGAATTAGAAGAAAAAGAATTTTTAGTTTCAAATGTAATTGGTCATTTTGAGAATCCTATTGTGGTTCTTAAGGCGAAAGTTACAAAAAAACCTGCTAGAGAATTTTTAGACAAGTTCTTAAAGATATTATCAGAAGAACAAAAATCAGAGATAAAAAAAGAAATTGAAGAAAGAACAGAAAATTCCACTTTACATATTAGATTTGATAAGCAGGAGTTTATCCAAGGAAGAATATCTTTCAAAGAAAAAGAAGCAATAAGACTAAAAATTCACACTCCAATTTACAATAAAAATGATACAGTCAAAGTGTTTAGTGAAATTTTTGAAGATCTCACCTAGATTAAATAGGAATAATATGGTTGATTAATTTGGGAATGAGGAGATAATAGCCGCTCCAGTCTGAGCGAAAGCCTTGATGACGCCGCGACGAACCGACCCAATTTTGAATCGATAAAATAGCATACGATTTACCACATGTAACTATAGTATTATTTTAAATACGGATTAACAAGAATTTCTATTGTGGTAGATTACGATGTGATAGTAGCCGGAGGCGGTCTTACAGGGACTATTGCAGCTCAATCAATTGCTCATTATTCAAATCAAAATTTAAAAATTCTTTCAATCGATAGAAATTCTGAGATTTTCCCTGGAAGAAAATCATTGTCTGGGTGGACATGTGGAGATGCATGCTCAAAAGAAGCAGTTGATTTCATGACTGAAAGAATTAAGGTTCAATGGACGAGACCAGAAATCGAACATGATGTAAAAGGCGTTATGGCATTTTCGCCAGATAAAGAAACAACAATACCGTTTGATGGAGAAGGATACATGCTTAATCGTCAAAAACTACCAGAAATACAAAACCAAAGAGCAAAAAAAATGGGAGTTGAATTTGATTTTGAAATTAATCTTACGGGTTTAATTTATGATGAACAGCAAGTAGTAGGAGTTCAGGGAATTGATAATAAAACTAAACAGCCTTACAAAAAAACTGCAAAAATTGTAGTTGATGCAACTGGAGTAACCTCAATGCTTCGAAATACTCTGAAAAACTCTACCAAAGTTGAGAAAAGAATCGATAGGAGAGATTTAGAATCCACTGGAAGATACATCATGTACTTTGAACCACAAACAAAAGATCTAACTGAATTTGATCCAGATTATTGTATCATTCATCTAGACCAAGATATTGCACCAGGAGGATATGGATGGGTTTTTCCAAAAGGAGAGAAAAAGGTCAACATTGGTTTAGGAGTTGAAAAAACATTACTAGAAAAAAGAAATAACAGATTGGGCAAAAAGGATAATGTACAATCATTAATGGAAGAATATTTGCATAGAAACCCTGTGATAAAAAATGCAAAGCTATCACAAGATCCAGAAGACATTAACAATAATTCAGGAATTTTCCAAGTTTCAGTAAGACGACAAAATGACTGCATGATATCAGGAGGATAAATGATGGTTGGGGATTCTGCTTGGATGCCAAAACCAATTGACGCAGGTGGAATTGGCCCTGCGCTTATTGCAGGAACAATTATTGGAAATAATGTGGTACAAGCAATAGAGCAAAATGATGTTTCAGAAAAAAATCTTTGGCAGTACAATCTTGATTTCATAAAGGAGTATGGTTACAAAACAGCAGGGTTGGAACTTTTTAGAAGACTAGTACAAACACTGACAAATGAACAAATTAGTTATGGGATGAAGCACTTTTTGGGAAACCTTGATGTGGAATCAATTAGTAAAGGAGAACATCCTGACTTTTCTGGACTTGGAAAAATTGGAATGATTATCAGAGGAATTATGAATAAAACAGTTGCTGAAGGTCTAAAATACACATCAGGGAAAAATCAGTGGTTAGTTGAACATTATTACAATTACCCAAAAGATCCATCAGGATTTGAAGAATGGAGTAAATCCTTACACAAAACTCTAGATGAATCATTTGTCAAAATAGAATCATTTCGAAGCTAGATCTAAAATTAAATATCGTGGGAATTAAGTTATCTTTACTTGTCAGAATTATCCTATCTTGATTGGAATAACTCCATACAGACCTTAAACAAGGCATATGATTCTGGTCTTTTTGTTATAATTATTGGTCCCAAAGGGACTGGAAAGACGTCTTTGGTAAGAGATTTTGCCAGAATCAAAAGTAAAAAACTTGAATCAATCAACTTTAGTTTAAGAACAAGAGAAAGTCATTTGGTAGGAACCAAAACTCTAACTGATGGGACTGTAAGCTTTGATGAAGGCCTTTTGATAAAATCAATGAAAGAAGGGAGTATACTATATTTAGATGAAATCAATTCATCGGAACCTGATGTATTATTGAGACTAGATGAAGCTCTTGATGACAGACGACAAATTGTTTTAAAAGAATCAGCAGGAGAATTAATCAAAGCCAAAGAAGACTGGTTTGTTGTAGCAACAATTAATCCCCTTACACATACTGGGACAAAAGAACTTCCACCACAATTACTAAGCAGATTTCCGGTTAGAATTAGTTTGGAATATCCTCCTGAAGATGTAGAATTAACCATTGTAAAAAAATATGTTTCAGGAAATCATGAATCAGAACTTGTGCAAGGAATAAAGCTGGCAAACATACTTCGAGAAGCCGCAGCAGTTGAAGAATTATTTTATTCTCCTAGTCTAAGAGAAACAATAGCGTTTGGAAAATTATTAGACAAAGACACATCAGCAAAAGAAGCTGCCACCATTGTTTTTGGGAATGTATACACCCAATGGGGAAACATAGAGCACCAGAAAGTAAAAGACATCATAACCTCAATGTTTGGTAACTAGATGCAATCTTTAGAATTAAGAAACGAAACTCTAGTGGAAATTGCCACATTTTTAGTTAGAAGATGGGCACAAAACGAAAATGTGCTAGTTGAGTTTTCAGATAAAATGGAAACCAAAACAAGGCTAATCGAGAATAAAGTTATTCTAACCCCTATGGGAAAAAGAATCGGGAGTTATTTTCAACGTTATAGACAATTTAGAACTTCATTGTGGTATGAAGCAATGAGAATTAGGTTTTGCAAGAAAATTCTTAGTAATGATCATGCTTTTGGATTCATTTTAAACACATTGGAAACACGAAGAATAGAGTACCTAGGAAGAAAGATTTGGAGAGGGATGGACGAAGAAATTATTTTTAATTATTCGTATATGCTTGTTTCAAGACCACAATTACATACAGTATATGGTAAAGCAAGAATTGTTGAGGCGTTTTATCAATACTTTATGTTTGGAGCAATAAAAGGAGAAATTCAATCTAGTCATTTTGAGAAAATAAAAAAAGCAAATGAGTTAGCCAAAAGAATTGTTGATGAGTCAATCAAAAATAATTATGATACAAATTGGTTAGAAAAAAAAGTGAGTGCAATCATCAAAATTTTAGATATAGATTCTCTTCTAACCGTTCCTGTTTCTTTACCATTTATGAAAGCAGGAATGGCTCTCACTGAAGAAGAACTGTTAAAATTTTTAACAATAATTTCAAAGAATAAAGAGGGGGATTTTGGAAAAATTGATCCAAAATCATTACTTGGAGGAGATAACGTGTATGATGAGTATAAAGTTCTCTTAGATGAAAACAAAAAAAGTGATAACAAAGGATTAATGCCTGAAATAATCGGAGTGCAAACTCCAACTACAGATAATGTAGATGCAACAAAAATTTACGATGTTAGTTTAATTAATAGTTTGAAAATTAAATTCAAAGAATGGAAATCAGGATGGAAAGAACAACATCTAAAAAGTGGGGATGAATTTGATGAGGAGAATTACATTGAAGGAAATGAGCCATTTTTTACAGATATTAAAAAATCAATTAAAACAAAAATAGTTATCCTCTTGGATCATTCTTCGAGTATAGCACCAGATGCAATAGAATACAAAAAAGCTACTCTTGCCCTTTGTGAAGTTTTAGGTTATCTGAAAGTGAAATTTGCAGTTTATGCATTTAGTACTCAGAATAGAACAGTAGTTTGCTGGCAAATTAAATCGGATAATGTAAAATGGAATACGGTGGCAGCTAAAAGACTAGCTCAAATTGTTGCAAATGGTTCTACACCCTTAGCAGAAGTATATGGAAAAATGTTTCCTGTTTTACAATCAAAAAGGCCCGATATTTTCTTGACATTAACAGATGGAGAACCATCAGATCCTAACGCAGTTAGAAATATGACAAAAACTTTGAAAAGGCTTGGGATAAAGATGGTAGCCATAGGTTTAGGGCCAAATACAATTAGGGCAACAGCAATTGCAGTGAATCTCAAGCATCTAGGTTATGAAAGAACTTTGGCAGTAAGCAGATTAAAGGACATACCAAGTAAAGTTATTAGAATTTTAGATGGATGATTTGAGTTTTAGATCAAGTAGGTGCCATCATTTCATATATTTTATATGAGATTAGAATAGAAGAAGTTTCATAGGGAAAGATTTTTGGAAGAAAATAACATTGACAATACTCTACTTGAGAAATTTCAGCAAGAAATTTGGAATAAAATCCCTCATTTAGAGGGGGAGAAAGTTGTCAATGTCACACCACTAATTGATCTTACTGAAGATTTGAGAGAATGTGCTAAAAGCATCTACAAATTAGATCTTGATGATAAAGATCTAAAAATTTATGGTAAGTTTGATTCAACATTACCAAGTGGTTCAATCAAAGTTAGAGCTGCAGCTCACATCATTCATAATGCAATTGCCTCTGGAAATCTAAAAGGAAACCAAACAGTGATTGAAGCTACTTCAGGAAATTTTGGGATAGCACTTGGACAATTATCAAAACTTGGAGTTAATGTAGTTGCACTTGTATCAAGAAAATTACAAGAAGGAGTCTTTAAAGAACTAAGAAATGAGAAAATTCGAATTATGGATTTGGATATGGATATTTGTCCAGCACCTGGAATGGAAAATAAAGCAAATGAGTTAGCTGCAAAAGCAACTGCAGGAAATGTGAGATCACAGTTATCAGAACTTGGATTTAATCCAGAAATTTTTGATATAAATATTGAAGAGATAGAGGCATTATTAGCTAAACAAGATATAATTAATTTGGCAATATTTCTTGCAAAGATTTACAATTTATTCTGTCCGAAACAATATGATAATGAATTGAATATTGATGTCCATAGAACTATCACTGCTCCTGAAATTGACCAGCAATTACATGAAAATGGAGAAACATTAGAGGATTATCAAATAGTTTGCTCATTTGGTACTGGTGGGACATCCGGGGGTTTGAGTCAATATATGGCTGAAAAATATAATAAAAAATCAATTCGTGTTGTTTTTCCTACCCCAGGTCAAGATGTTGCAGGAATTAGAACAAAAGCCAAAGCTTTTGGATTGAGATTATACAAGCCTGAGACATTCGCAGCTGAACATGAGGTAGATTTTGAAAAAGCAAAATTCCTCCTCAAGTTTTTTGTGGAGAAAGGTCATGACATAGGTGAAAGCACAGCTCTAGAATTGTATTCTGCAATGGAAATGGCAATCTCAAAAAAAGCTAAAAAATTTGTAGTGATAGTAGCAGATGGAATTGAAAAATACAAAAAGAATTTTGAGCAAATATCAAAAAATCAAATACCTATGAATATTTCTCTAGAAGAGGCAACATCAATGGTAGATGATTATGATAAAATTATTTGGGTTCATACTCAATATACTCCACGTGAAGAAGGAATAGACATTATTGCAAAATCATTAGGTGTAGATAAATCAAAAATTTCCGTACAAAAAGCTAAAACCATTAATAATTTATTAACAAATCAAGAGGTTCCAGAAGAACTTAGTAAGGAACTAGATGGCTCTAAAGGTAAATCATTGTTAGTATGTATGGCTGGAAATACTTCTCTGATGGCTGCACAAGTACTAGCCAGTAAAGGAATTATTACTCAGAGTTTGAATGGTGGAATAACAAATTTGCCTGAAGGAAGAGGTAAAAATCCTGGTGAATTCATTAAAGCAGCTACTGAATAATATCTTGAAATGCCTATCAGTGTCTCAACCATTTGCTGATTTAATAATTTCAGGAAAGAAAACTATAGAATTAAGAAAATGGAATACAAATTTTCGTGGAGAATTTTTAGTTCATTCTCCAATCAAAATAAGAACAGAAGATTGTAAGAAATTAAAAATAAAGAAAAAATTAGTTACAGGTGCAATTGTTGGAAAAGCAGAATTGTATGATATAAAAAAATATAATTCATTAAAGGAGATAAAAATGGATCAGAAACACCATCATGCTACCAAAGATTTGGATAATAAAAAATACGGATTTATTTTAAAAAATGCAAAACCATTTAGAATTCCAATCCCGTGGAAGGGACATTTGGGTTTTTTTGAAGTTAAATTACCAAAAACTGTCGTAAAAAATACAGATATTGTTAGTGATATTATTGATGAGGAATTTCGTTATCAATGGATTGGGCATCATTGAAAATTTAAAATAATGACCGAAAAACCATTTGAAAAAGAAAAAAAAGATTTCACTCCTGAAAGGGGATTTAATCTAGTTGGAATAGATTATTTTGGAGATCCTGATGGGCAACTGTATTTGATTGAGCATTTTGATTTGTATCAAGATGTACTTAGTGCAAAAAAAAATCGAAAAAACCCTCAAGAATATTTTATTTTGTACAAAGGTTCTGGTGGAGAATTTTTATCTCACTAAATTATAAAAAATATCATAACTTAATTTTATTTTACAAACTATTTTATCATAAGGTAAATTGGTTTGTAATTTGTGAAAAATGAAACTAGTGATTTGATAGATACTTTGTATGAAAAGAAATCTGTGCCTACAGCAGACCTTAAGATGAACCAAATGGTGCGAAAGAGTCCTAAAGCAAAATACCAGATTTTTGATGAGGGGGAATTTACTCGTGGAAGAGAGGTTCTCGGTAACCTAATTGTTCGTGGAATGCTAGCCTCAGGTGGAACTGATATTGATTGGTTAATTGAGCATAATGGAAGTTTTGTTATTCTTGAATTCAAGGGGTTTCATAATGATAAAATTAACATTCCCATGGGGCAAATGATTGCATACGAAAGATTACATGAGAAATTAAATCAAGCTACAAAATGTTATTTGTATTTTATTGGATGTGACGATATTGACTTTTCAAATCCAGATTCAAAGGTATGGCTTTTTGAAATGAAGCAATGGAAACTTGGAGGAATACCAAAAACCACTCGAGATATTTATGATTCTCAAGTTAAACAGAATAAATTCATGGTTTATCGTGAATATATGGAAGAAATTAGTGTTGAACAATTAAGAATAGTTATTGATTCTCATTGGAAAGAGTTTGAATGATTATCCACTAAATGAAAATGTATTTGTGATTTGTTCTGAATCACTCTCTGCTTTTATCGTAAATATTCCAGAGGCATCCCAGTCAGAACCGCCAGCAAAGGTCAGTGTTGAAAATTGTCCATTACTTTTTACATTAACTTGTTCAGCCCATACCAATTTATCATTGGAATTTTCTATTGTCAAGTAAACTTGATTTCCAGAAGAAAGATCAGAATTCCCACTAAGTGAAATAATATCTCCTCTTTGGTAAGAAGACACATCTGTCTGTATAGAGAATGATTTTGAAGTATTAGGTGGTTGATTGGGATTTATTATTGTCGGGGATACATCTGAAACTCCACTTAGAGAAGCTCCAGCAATGACTACTAATGCCAATACTGCAATACCAACGCCCAAAATAATTTTAGTATTTTTTGAGTTTGATTTTGTAACTTTGGGAGGTGTGGAGAGCATTTGAACTGTTTGATTGTTTGTTATTGGCGAGGGGATTACAACATCTGGAATTATTGGTTTTGATATATCTGAAGGCTTTTCAACAAGAGGTTTTTTCCCTAAGTGTTTTTCTGCTAGTTTTCTTACATAATTTCTTTCAAAATTACTTATTACCTCATTATTTTGAGCAGCTCTTAGAATCTGGTCAAGAATTCTTTTATCTCCAAATTCTTTATCTAATAGAGCTTGAACATCATCCAGAATCGGATCAGACATACTTGTACTATTATTCTATGAGATTGTTTATGAAGTTACCGCGTTTATGATTAGTAAATAAAGAAAAGCAAAAAACACAGATTTTCTATCATTAATACTGCAAAAAATGAGAGTAAACTATGCCTGATAAAATATTCACAGAATTTCTAGAAATAAAATCTAATGAGAGTGAATTCTCTTGGCTTGAATAATTACAGTCCTAATGTAGTCTTTTGCAGTAGAATCAGCTACGCCCATTTGCTTTGCTCTGAGATAAAGATCAGTTTCCTTTGGATTGCTCAAATAACATTTCAAGAGATAGTTTAGTCTGTGTGATCGTTTTTCATCACTCTTCATGAATAAAATTTCTGATTCAAACTAAAAAGGTCAGAGGATAATGAAATAACCTTGAGCTTAATGTATCATAAAGTTTCCATTAAAACATATGATCTTTTTTAAATAATAGAGATTTAGGAAGGGAAATGAAGCGAATCGAGGCAACTATACAAATCGATAAGGTAGGTGCAGTTTCTGATGCGATAAAAGAAAAAGTTGGAGGTTACACCATATTAGAAGGAAATGGTCGTGGTTCTGGAAAAAGACAAACCATGAGAGCCGGAAGAGGAACAGGTACTTTTGAAGCTGAATACAACAAGGTATCAACAGTCAGCACAATAGTAGAGGACTCTCAAGCTGAATCAGTAGTCTCTGCAATTGCAGATGCCGCTTTTACCGGAAAAGGTGGAGACGGAATTATATCAATAGAAGTTGTGGAAGATGTTCTAAATATCGCATCAAAAAAGAGAGGAAATGAAGCCCTCTAATTATTTTATTTTAAAATAATAAACCATTATTTTTTTAATTACCTTTCGGATATGATTTGTACGTTCTTGCAACA
>JAUWQG010000161.1 GCA_030611185.1 Nitrososphaerota archaeon | reverse complement strand
AAAAACTCAAAAGGAAGATTTCAGATTATTTTCAACTAATATCAGCAAAATTCCAGATAAATCATTAGATTCATTTTCACTTGGAAGTTTTTTTGGTCAAACATTTCAAATTTCTTTAGATTTGGCAAAAAAAATGAATTTAAAATTAGATGTAAATCAAAAAAGAATACTAAGAGAATTTATCTTTTTTTTAGTTCTTTTTAAATTTGAAAAAGAAGTAGATGGAAAATAAGTTATTTTTGATTTACCAGAGAATACCTTGATTTTTTAATTTTAATTTTGAGTCCTTGTCGGTAATTGTATCAAAAGTTTTTTTATCATATTTTGTATTTGAGAATTCTATATTTTCCATGATAGCTCCTGTAAAATCATCGTTTTTCAAATATGCCCCACTAAGGTCAGCACCACTCAAGTCACTGCTTTTAAAATCAGTATTAAACAAATCAGTTCCTTTCAAATCTGAACCACGCAAATCTACTCCATACATATCGGCATCCCAAATTTTTGCTTCGCTTAAATTAGCACCTCTCAAATCCGCACCACGGAATTTTACATTAAATAAAATACCACGCTGAAGATTGGCACCACTTAAATCCACACCACTAAAATCAGAATCGTGTATATCAGCCCCACTAAGATCCACACCACTCATAAACGCATCAGATAAATTTTTTCCAACTAAATTCTCATATTCAAAATTAACCTTCTTCAAATTTCGCTTTTTAAAGACATCTGATACATCCATCTTAATTTTGATAGTATAAACCAGATAAAATATTCTTAGTTTTCTTTATTTAGCCAATAAGAGGAAAAATTAGAATTAACTGGGATTTCTAAGGGTATTTTAAGATCAAAAAGAAAATTATTTTGATTTGTCCGAAGTAAAACTAGAAGGCTCTGGCGGCTATATTATAGCAGACGTCACCGAAGAGCAGGCAAAAAAAGCAGATTTAGGAGTGGGAAAATTATTTCTTGCCCCAGTGGGAAAACTCGAAGAACAAAGTATGAAAAAACATTATTGCAAAATTTGTGAAGAGGAATTTGATACCCCTCCCAAAGTTCATCTTGAAGAAAACAATCGCGAAGAAGTTGCAGACAACTTAGTTCTAGTGGAAAGGGGACAATATACATGTCAAAAGTGTAATGCAGTAATTGGCGAATACAGAGTGTTTGAAAAGAAAGATGAGTCAGAGGATATTGGGAATGCAAGACCAAAAGAGACCTAATTGATTTTTTTATTGAGTTTCAAAATGCTAATGAGTTTATTTACAAATTATTCTAACACCTAGCAATAAGAAGATTTTATATTTCTAAAACTAGGATTAGAAATATGGTCCTTTACAAAAGAAATTCATTATTCAATCAATACAAACTTCGTACTGCAGAGCTAAAACAACTAGGTTATGATTTTGATAAAGCTAAAACTTTGCAAGAAAAGACCGCAATACATAACCTAATTGTATCAAAAGGAAAAATTAGGCAAAAAAACCAAGAGCAACTCAAACAAATTCGATCTCAGAACAAAGTCACATCTTATGCCAAAATAAGAAAAACCAAAAGAAGAAAGTAGATTCTTTACTATCAAATATGGAAATCAAAAATCAGTTAATATCTTAGAATCACAGATAATACTCATGAGTGAAGATTCCGAATCTAAAAAAATTAAAGCAGAACAAGAAGAAATGAAAGAAGAAAGCCATGAAATGGACCTCAAAAAGGGATATGAATCAGATGAAAAGTACGAAGAATCTGAAGATTAGTACCTAGTTATTTTTTTTCTGAACCTGCAAGAATCAGTTTGAATATCCACATTACAGATTCTTTTCCAAGCAAATCAGTGAATTCATGCAGTCTAGCATCAAATTCATCTTCATTACAATCACTATTTTTTAAGAAAAAATCTTTAATTGATTTTCTTAATTCTACATCTCCAACGGATTCATCAACTATCGCAAACAATTTTGATTCATCTTTAGTAATTTGAAATAAAGGAGAAAGTTGCTTTCTTAATTCCGTAATTCCAAAATTGGTGATAAAAAGATGATAGTTTGGACCTGCCCTATAAGTCCCAACAGCTTCTCTAAAGTAACCTGCGCGAATAAACCGAGATACCATATAATGAAGATGAGTAGATTTTGGAAGGGTCTTAAGAAGAGATTGAGGCATGTCTTCTAACAATTCCCTGGCAACAACAGATTGATCACGTCTATGATAGTAAAGATAAGTAAGTAGCCAAATCTCCATTTCCGGATTTTGGTAATCCATCGGATCTGCAGACATTAGAATTACACAGATTTAGCTGAAATATAGATGTGACAATTCAATGAGATTATTTTTTATTTTACAGTGAATTGAAAGATTTTTTAATACAGATTAAGATCAATTATTTTTTTCATTCAAGGACTTAGCCATATGCCAGTCTCGGTTTTTGCAGCTAATACAAAATAGATTCAAGTTTGGTTGCTCCTTGGAGCAATACTTGCATACCTCCGTTACTGTTGCCATAGATACAAGTTCTGAATATTGATTATATGGAATTGTAAGTATTTTTTAATACAAACGGAAAGATCAGATTAGGCATGAAATTTAGCAAGTAAATCAAAAACACCCTAAAAAACAGATTGAAAATCAAAGATTATTGGAAAATTAGCCACAAATTATGGATCTGA
>JAUWQG010000012.1 GCA_030611185.1 Nitrososphaerota archaeon | reverse complement strand
CCTGTGCAGCAGGATTCCACTCCCCTGTACCATTGCAATAAACCCACTCGTATGAGGAAGATTTACCTTCACACTTACAAAAATCACAAATGTCGTCGTTCATGTTGACTTATCGCCCTTCCTGGATTACTTTACAAAGTCAATATATTTGAAGATACAAAAAGAGGCAATTCAAGTACCAAATTCCAAGAAATCTTTGTGATTATTGTTGTCTAACCGTTAAAATATGGGCATTTTTGTTTTAGGATATCATGCATGGTGCCAATTATCGAGATGGAAAAGGTCAAGTCTTTACCAGAAAAGAATACATCAAAGGTAAACCGCAAATAAAAATTGCAAAATTCCAAGGTGGGAAAAAAGCAATTTATGAATATTGTGTTCAATTACTCTCAAATGAAAAAATCCAAATTAGACATATGGCTATTGAATCATGCAGATTATCAGCAAATAAAACATTGGAAAAAACCACAGGTGAACAAGGATACTATACTAGATTACGAATCTATCCACACAATCTTCTTAGAGAAAACAAACAGATTGCAACTGCAGGTGCAGATAGAGTTTCAGAAGGAATGAGAAGAGCATGGGGAAAAGCAACTAGCCTAGGAGCCAGAGTCCGTGCAGGGCAATGTATTATGGAATTATATGTAAATGCCCCACATGTGGAGGCTGCAAAAAAAGCACTGAAAGGTGCAAGTGTAAAATTACCAGGAACACCAAAAATTTTAGTATTAGAGTATGGAAAGTCATCACCATAAATTTTCAAAACTAGATTTCTTACTTTTTACAAATTCCACAAATTCTTGAAATTCTTTTTCTGTAGGTTCACGATTTAGAATTCTTTTTGATTGATAGTAAAAGGCATTATAAACTCGACCCACTATAATTCCAAGTACAAATGATTTTGAATTATCTATACTTGAAAGTGATGAAATGATTTGTTTAATTTCATTTTTGTTGGAAATAGTTTCTTGAATTTTTTCTTCGATTTTATTTTTTAGAATTTCATCCATAGTTTTTATTGTATGAAATAGTTAAAAACAGTTTAATAGCCAAATTCGTTTCTCATGATTGTTGCAGTTATAGTACAGTCTGGTTAGTACTCGTGCTTGCCAAGTACGTGACCCGGGTTCAAATCCCGGTAACTGCACCACTCATCTACCATCAAATTGTTTTAATCCGTTTTTAATAATTTCAAGAGCATCTTCTGCCTTTTCAGGTTTAGGTAATTGAATCATAAACACATTATCCTTTCCATATGAGGATTTTGGAGATGAAAGAGCTAGCATAGAAGTTTTTGCAAGAGATTCAAAAAATAAAATATCTTTATTTGCATTTACTAGGATTTTTTCTTCAATTTCGCCTTGAGAAAAGATCAATACAACTTCAACAAAAACATGGCCCAATCCGTCTTGTAAAATATTAAGATCTGTGTTTATTGAAAGTGCTTTTCCTGCTACCTTGGAGAGGATTTCATCATACTTTTTTTCTTCAAAAATAATGCAAGGAACAAGTTTGCCATCAAAATCAAAAGTGGTGATTCCCTCATGAACCTGATTAAGTAATTTTTTAAGTTCTTCAGACATCTTTTTCGTTCAAAGTAGGAACTATTTTGTCACTTGCTTTTACTAAAAATGGTGAGAGAAAAGCAGTCACTATAGTAATAACACCGATTAATGGAAACAAAAATGCGCTTACCACTCCAATATCCACCCCTGTTTTAACAATGACAATAGAGAATTCTCCTCGTGGTGCAGCTAAAGTAAAAGCAGAACGAAGTGACTTTCCACGTTTTTGTCGGAACAAGAAATTTCCAATCATATTTCCGCCAAACTTCATACCAGTTGCAACTGCAATTAAAGCAATAGCAATGTAGATGTAATTTTCAAGTTGAGAAACATCCATCAAAGCACCAACAGATATGAAGAAAATTGCGACGAACATATCTTTGATTGGACTAGACAGAATTTTGGCAACCTCTGCAGATTTCGATTCTGCGACCAACACTCCTGCCAAAAATGCTCCAATTGCGACTGATAAGCCTACTACATTTGCTAATAGCGCATAACCAAAGCAAACACCTAGAACGCTCAACAGTAGTATTTCACGATGTTCTGTTGCCGCCACTCTATCAATTAGTGGTGGAATTATTCGGGCTCCTACAGTAAATGTGCCCACAATTAATCCAAGTGCAACTAAAACTACAACCAAAACAGACGTTATTGAAACAGATCCAACTAGAGCGATAGATTGCAATGATGAAATCAAAATAACTGCAATAACGTCTTCTACAATTAAGATACCTAAAATAAGAATCGAGGATTCTTTTTTGATTTTGCCCGCCTCCTCAAGGATTTTCACAATAATTGCAGTACTTGAAACCGAAAGAGCAGCTGAAATGAATAACGCATCCATAAAGTTCAATCCCAGTGCAGTTGCAGAATAAAATACAACCCCTAGGGTGGAGATCAATCCAATAGTCCCAACACCAATTGCAACCCTGCCAATACTTTTGATTTTAGCATATGGAAACTCTATTCCAATTACAAAAAGTAATAAAATGACACCAATTTCAGCAAACAAGTTTAGAGCATCAATATCAGATAAAATGCCCACACCTCCAACAATATCTGATGAAGGACCACCATCAGGAAGTATCCAAGCCCAAAGGGGGGATAAAGGACCTATCAACATTCCTGCAAAAAGATAACCGATAATCAAGGGTTGTTTAATTTTAAAAAATGCAAGGGTTACTATTGCACCAATTATCATGATGAAAGCTAAATCTGTTACAAATGTAGTGTGTGGAAGTTCAGGAGTAATTTGATCAATCACATTTGAGAATGTTTCATTTAATGATTGTTGAATTTCACCAGAATCAATTTGTAACAAATAATTTTGCATGATATCAATGAACAAATTTGTTTAAAAACAGTTGTGCTTCTAAACAGATTGAATTGTTTAGGCCCCTACAATTTGTTAATTTTTAATTCTGTTAAATTGAGAAATTAAATTTTAAAATTCTATTATGTTTTGAAGGTCTTTATGCCCAATAGTTTGGGTTTAGTCGCAGAGTGATGAGTAGGTCAGCTGAAAATAATGTGGAAAAACGACCTGGGGTATCTGACTGCATAATTGGTAATTGTGAGATTACCTGAGTATTAATAGTACGGTACCATACCGTACTATATGATTCAATGCGAATTTTGCCCCATGGGATTTATCGAGACTGCAAACGGTCTTGCAGAAAAGACTTTTCATGAGTTACTTCACGAACCAAATGTTGTCAATAAGTAACTCTTTACATTTTTTATTTTAGACCCAACTTTTTTATCATAATATTTTCAATTCAAAAGATATGGTAAAAAAACCATCAAAGAAAATTGTCAAAACAGCTAGGCCAAAAACCAAGACTACAAGTAAATCCAAAACAGCTAAAAGAGAGCCAACTTCAGGTGCTATTTTAAAAAAAGTCGCAACAGTCTCGGATTCAACTAAAGCACTACAAAAGGAGATTAAAGCGATGTCTAAAATATTTGGTGATAATCAAAAAGTTTTGGTGTCCATGAAAGGGATGATAGATACCCTTACATCAACATTAGAAAATATACAAAAACAATCCAGTAGATTGAACATTATTGAAGATGACGCTCAGAAATTATATGCAGGATTAAATCAAGTAAGAACACAATCAAATTTAATAACAAAAATTAATGATCAAACATCTAAACTTCAAGAAGAAGTAAACAAAATAAATCAAATTCAAAAATCAGGCCCCAAGGCAGAAGAATTATCTCAACAAGTTGAAGAAAGTATGAATTCCATCCAAAATAACTCTCAAATGATTATCAAAATTGCCCAGCGAATTGATGAGGTGAGAGATGATTTACGTAATATTTCAGGAAAGACAGATTCAGTATTGAATATTAGTCAAGAGATGAAAAATCTAAAAAATAGCATAGAAATCATTTCTGGAAAAACAGACAGTATTGAATCATCATCACAAACAATTTCAAATCTAAAGAAGGAATTAGATAGAATCGTAGAAAGAACGGACTCGTTTTCTAATCTCAGTTCGGAGTTAGAGGGTATTAAAAAGACCATTGATTCAATTTCAGGAAAGGCAGAGAAAATAGATTCACTAGGAGGCGTAATTGATGGACTAAAACAACAATTCCAAACGGTGGCTGCCAAAACAAATTCTGTGAATAGTTTAGGTTCGGAATTAGAGTCAATCAAAGATGAGATAAGCTCTCTTGCAGGGAAAACCCAGAGAATTTCTGATTTTGGCGGAAAAATAGACAAGATTGAGACTGAAGTTGGCACTTTATCACATAGGGCAGATTCTACTGCGTTTGTTGGGGAGGGGTTAAAATCAGTTCAAGAAGATTTTGCAGATTTTAAAAATAATGTTTTTGATAAAACAAATACGATTGAACAAAAAGTATCATCAATCAATGAAATGATGAAAACACAAGATGCGTTATCCGCAGAATTTCATAAAAAAACAGATAAGGTATTTCAAGAATTACAATCAGTCAAAAATGTCACAAACAAGGTGTCCTCTGATACATCAAAAGAAATGATGGCATTGCTGAAACTTTCAGAGTATCAATCAAACATAAGAATGCAAGCAGAATCAAAGTATGGAGAAGCAAAAGATCTTGAAAGCATGGCATCTCAGACTGCCAATATTGTTAATCTGTTTGATAGATTATCAATTGAAGGAAATGACAAGATTCCATTACCTCATGAAGTCAGACAATGGGCAATAAGTAAAATTCTAGATTGTGCAGACAAATGGGAAATTAGATTTAGTGATGTATTTTCAATTTTAATTGATTCCATAGGACGTGATCTACTAAAAGAATCAATTAGAATTCAACAAATAAGAGACATCTATGGTATTCGAGCAATTGATGAGATTAGAAAAGAGCTAAATATTTCCTAAACACCAGAGGCTTCATCAGCCAGTGTTAATTGATCTTTCTTTCGTTTTAGTGCTGCAAATATTCCAATAATCACAGCAATCCACATAGTACTGAAAATAATATTGGATACACTCACGTACATGTAAGGAGTCGCATCCATAAGATTTTCTTTAAGTATTGTAGCTTGAGCATTGATATCTAATATTCCCGTATGATATCCAGAGCTATCTCTAGGGATAACTGAAATTTTTTCAGTGGTTGCAATCATAGAATCTACTGCACTTTCTATTCTAAGAAAATTTGTCGATTCTGTGGGAAATATCCAAACCGGATTATTTGTATCATCCAAATTTACCATAACTATTGCCAAATCTTGTTTTATCTCAGCTAAATGAGCCTGAATTGCCACAGTATCTGAAGACCCAACTATTGCATCCATGTGACCTCGCATTCTATCAAGTGGGTAAATATCTGCATTATAACCGTAAATTGCCATAAACCCTCCAAATACAATAATTGCCGTCATTCCAATCATTGAAAGTTTGTAAATCTTGTTTGCCATTTTTTCGTCCTTAGTGAGGGCTCGTGGTTGGCTTGATTTAATTCTTTTAAATCTTGTATGGGAAAAACTCATGAAGGCAATAAAGAAAAATCCCACTGTTTGAAGTCCTATAATTGGTACAAAAATAGGATTATTTGAAAAAATGGAAATAAAAATACCCATAACTCCATAAACTCCAAAAAAGATTTCTAGCAATGTAGTTTTTGTAAATGGTAAATTGTATGCTTTGTCTCTCCAGTCATCTTGTTTGTTTATAATTCCATATTTTGGAGTTCGCAAAAATTCATTCTTTTTTCCAAGTACAGCATCAAATACTGCCACAGTGTTGTTGACAGACATTCCAGCGTTGTAAACTAGCAGTGATGGTAGAATTTTGGCTTTAGATTTCCAAGATTTGTGATACATTTTTTGAATTATCATAAGGTATGCCCCAGGACCCATAGCAAGATATGTTGCAATAGTTAATGCAGGAATGAAGCTAACAACATAGAGATTGATGTTTCCAGCTAGAAGAATAGGTAATGCCAGAAATTGAATTAACATTAATGGATAAACTATATGACGTGTTAATTGAATAAAGGCCTGAATTTTTGCCTCAACTGCAACTTTTCTTTTAATGGCAATTCCTCCAAGGAGTTTGATTGCACATTGTATTGATCCTTTAGCCCATCGAAATTGTTGTCGTTTTGCTGCATTCATTTGAACAGGAAGCTCCGCATCAACTACAATATCAGGTAAGAAAATACATTTCCATCCTTTCATTTGAGCTCTATAACTCAAATCCAAATCTTCTACAAGAGTTGCAGTATGCCACCCCCCTGCATCCTCAATACAGTCACGTTTCCAAATTCCAGCAGTGCCATTAAAGTTCATAAACAAATGAGAATTGCTTTTTGCTTTTTGCTCAATTAGAAAATGAAAGTCAAGACTCAAGGCTTGGGCCCTAGTAATTGAGGAATAATTTTCATTGATGTGACCCCATCTGCATTGGACTAGTCCAATATTTGATTTGGAAAAGTGTGGAATTGCTCGTTTAAGAAACCACTCTGGAGGAATAAAGTCTGCATCAAAGATTGCAACAAATTCAGAATCTGTTGTTTGCATTGCATACTTGAGTGCACCTGCCTTGTACCCTTTTCTAGTCCCTCGTCTTACATGTTCAATTTGAAATCCTTGTTTTTTGTAATCATTTACAGCATCAGCTAAAAGTTCAACAGTGTCATCATCAGAATCATCTAAGATCATAATCTTCATTTTTTCTTTAGGATAATCTAATCCACACACAGCATCAACTAAGCGTTTTGCAACATACTTTTCATTATAAATTGGAAGTTGAATGGTAACAGAAGGAGTCCCCCTGTCTAAAGTTGTCAAAACTTCTTTTCGTCTAACTGAAAGAAAAGTTAGATAGTAAAAGTTGAGAGTGTAAGCAGTGATGATAATTGCTGAAATTATAAATAGATCAAAAACAAATGCACTGAAAGGATTAATTGCCATTCCCTAGCTTTTCAAACTGCCTGCTCATTATTTATACTTGCAAACTTTGCAGATTATTTTGCCTCAAATATCTTGATTGCTGATGGTGGACATACACCCTCACAAGCAAGGCAGAAAATACAATCAGGTTCTTTTGACATTAGTGGTTTTTTATCAGAGGCAACATTGCCAGGAGTGTCAAACCACTCGTAAACTCCAACAGGACATGCTTCAATACATGCACCATCAGCAATACAAATATCATAATCCACAGATACAAATTCTCCCCATACTCCCATCTGCTTATTATCTCCACCTCGTCTTCCCCATGTTTTGACGGAATATCCTGAGGCGTTATATGCTGCTGTTGCTTTCATTTTTGATTTATAATCAACATCAATTGGACCTGATTTTGGACCGTCAAGAATTGGAATATCAGGTCCGCCATCATCACCTGATGCCTCTTCTACTGGTTTTGGTTTTGGTTTAGCATCAAGAACTATTTTTGCCAATGGAGTCATCTCTTCTAATTTTTGAATTGCTTGTAATTCTGATATCTTTTCATCTTTAATAATAAAATCAATCATTTTATCTGCCAAAATTGTATTTCGTAAGATAGTATCGATGATCATTTTTGCAAAATGATCCGCTTTTTTCCTATAATCTTTAACCCATTGAGGATCTCCAAATTTTTCTATGGGAAAAATTTGATAGATGATATCAACAACTTCTCCAGTAACAATTTCTACTGTAATAGATAGTTCAACTTCTTCATACCCCTTTGCATCGGGATCATTCATGTTTTGTTCTTTCCACCGATAGGTAGCAAAAACTCTATCAGCGTAAGCATCCATTTCAAATGCTTTTTTTAATCCATCATGAACTGATTTTATGTCATCTGGATCTTCTAGATTAATTGGTAATCTATAAAGTCCTAATTTGAAGCCATGTAAAGGATATACTCCACGCTTTGCAGTTGGTGCCTCCATTGACCAAACTCGATCTTTTAGAAGAAGTGACATTTGGTTTCAGTACATTGGATTTATTTAAAAAGGTTATCTAGTCATCATCAGGACAGGTAAGTTCACGCAATTCTGTGTACTTTTTATCCATAGCTTCAGCATACTCTAAAACTTGATTTAGATCAAATTGACTTTTTGCAAAATACCAACGAATTGGTACCCAATGCCCAATGCCATCCATATCATGAATCATGCCTTTATCTGCCGTGACTTTTAGTTTTTCATCAACAGATGTTTCCTTAATGGTAAGACCCCTTTTGGTTTTATCCTCCATTATAATATCAGAATTACCGTCTTTAATGTAGTAAAAGGAACCCTTCTTTAAAATAGGAAGGTCTAGAAGCAATTTATTTTTCCACAGGATTTCCTATCATGTTACCCCATTCAGTCCAAGACCCATCATAGTTTCGAACTTTGGAATAACCAAGTAGATACTTTAAAACAAACCAACTGTGTGATGACCTTTCTCCAATTCTGCAATAACATATTACATCTTTATCTGGTGTGATCCCTTTTGGTTCATAATTTTGTTTAAGCTCATCTACGGTTTTGAAAGTCCCATCAGCATCATTAACTGCAGTTGCCCATGGTATGTTATTTGCTCCAGGAATATGTCCACCTCTTTGTGCATGCTCCATAGGATATTCGGGAGGAGCAGTTATTTCTCCTGTAAATTCTGCAGGAGATCGTACATCAACCATCACAGTATCCTCTTTATCCAAAGCTCTGCTAACATCAAACAGGTAAGCACGAAGTCCCTCATCTGGAGGTTGTGCAATGTAATTGGTTGCTTGAAGTTGTGGTTCTTCAGTGGTGTACTCTCTATTTTCTAATTCCCATTTTTTTCTTCCTCCATCCATAATTTTGAGGTTTTCATGTCCATAGATTTTGAAAACCCAAAAAACAAAAGCAGCAAACCAGTTGTTAAAATCACCATAAAGAATTACTTCAGTGTCTGCTGTAATTCCATTTTTTGTCATTAATTCCTCAAATTGTCGTTTACCGATAATATCTCTAGTTACAGGATCATTGATATCTCGTTTCCACCAAATTAAACTGGCACCGCTGATATGTCCTTTTTGATAGCCATTTACTGGATCATAATCAACTTCAACTAATTTTCTATTTTCGTTTAGAGGATTTTGAGACATCCATTCTGTATCAACTAAGACCTCAGGGTGTGCGTAACTCATATTATTTCATGTATTTTGTTTCATACTTAATTGTTTTTCCAAGAAGTCACACGAAAAATATCATTTTTAAGTAAATAAAAATCAGAAAAAATGCTTGAAACTTTCCAAAGTTGCAATTGTCAGCAAAGTCGGTTCAAAAGAATCTGAAGAAACTGCTAAAAATGTGGCAAAAAAATTTCTAGCAAAAAAATCCAAGGTTTACACCATAGCCCCAATTGAAGTCGAAGGAGCCAAAAAGATAGATTCGCTTGAAGAATTAAAAAAAGAAAAATTAGACTTGGTGGTAACTCTTGGAGGTGACGGAACAACTCTTAGAGTTTTTAGACATTTAGACAACGATACCCCAATTCTTACAATAAATGTAGGAGGAAACAGAGGAATACTTGCCGAGATTACCATTGAAGAAATAGATGAAGCAATAAATCAAATGTTAAAAGATAATATCTTTTTAGATAAGAGGATAAGAGTCGTTGCCTCTTGCGGAGGCAAAGAATTTCCTCCTGCTTTAAATGAAATTTATATCAACAGAACAAATCTTACAAAGACAGCCGAAATTGAAATTAAATTTCAAAACGATACAGTTAAGCAAAAAATGGATGGAGTAATCATTGCAACTCCAAGTGGCTCAACAGGTCATTCATTTTCATTAGGTGGACCCATACTCCACGAAAGTCTCAATGTGCTAATTATTACACCAGTTGCTCCGGTGTATAGATTAGAATCAATTGTTGTGCCAGATGAAAAAATAGAAATAATATCTTCTCATGATTGCAGCATAGTTATGGATGCACAGGTAGTAAAATCTGCAGGGTACGAAGAGCCAATAATTATTAAGAAATACAAAAAACCAGCGGTCTTTGTAAGATTAAAGAAAAGAGGGCTGAGACAGATGAGCAAGCTTGGATTTTAGGATTTTAGACGCAAGTGCATTTTATGCCGGAATTCCATTTGGAAGTTCTTATGATTACTATACAACTTCTCTTGTATATGATGAAATAAAGCACATCAAGAAAAATCAAGAAGTGTTAGAAACGTTATTGGAAACTAATAGATTAAAAATTCGAGAACCAGATGAAGAATCCATAAAAATAGCCATTAAATCATCCAAAAATACTGGAGACTATCAACAGTTGTCAAAACAGGATTTGTCAATTATTGCCTTATGCCTAGATCTTAAAGGTCAAATAATTACAGATGATTTCGCAATTTCTAATGTTGCAAAAAATATAGGGTTAAAAATTTCACCGGTGATGACTAGCGGCATCAAAGATGTGGGTACATGGGTACATTATTGTCCAGGTTGTAGATCTAATCATAAAAGTGGTAGAGAATGTCCAATGTGCGGAACCCCTCTAAAGAGGAAATTACTCAAGAGAAAAACCTCTCCCGTGCCACTCAACGAATGAGCCATCATAGAGTTTTACCTCATCATATCCTGCAATGAGTAGCTGAAAGAAAAGACTTGATGCTCTGTGCCCATGCATGCAATAACAAACAATTTCAGAGTCTTTGGAAATATTTTGTTGAGAAAAAAGGTTTTCTAAAAAATCTTTATCTTGAAATAATTTCCCGTCATAACTAATACCTTCTGTAAATGGAATCAATTTAGAATTAGGCAAATGCCCCATCATAAATTCTTGAGGTGTTCTGGCATCTAAAATTACAAAATTGTTTAAATTTTCGTGTAGAGATTCAGATTTTATCCTAAATTTAGAAATTACTTTAGGATCAAAGGATAAATGTTGTGGAGAAGATATTTTTCTTGTAAACTCGAATCCTTTTTTCTGCAATTCAGAAACGTTTGCATCAAGTAGATGAGTATTTTCATGGCCAAGATATAGAAGAGTCCATGCAATTCTGGCAGCAGAAGGATCCATAGAATCTCCAACAACAATTACAGTTTTTGTCTTGTCAATTCCAAGGGAACCAAAAATAGAAGATATTTTTTCTTCGTCATTAACTAAATTTGAGCCATATTGATCAATTTTGATAACTTGTTCTATTGTTAAAGATTGGGCTTGAGGCAAGTGACCATAAAGAAACATTGTCTTTGGTCTAGTATCTAAAATGACAAGGTTGGGATCAGATAGATTATTTTTTAGCCATTCATCTGATACTAGCATTAATCACTCAGATTTTTTAATTTATTTAATGGTATCACGAGTCATGTAATGTTTTTTGATTTGAATTTTTCAGAAGTTTACTTTGAGACTCTAGCATTTTCTTTATTTTTTTTGAACGAGCTTCACCTAGCCCCTCAACTTTTGCAAGTTCAGACGTAGTAGCGTTAAGTGCCTTTAGTGGTGAACCAAATTTTTCCAACATTCGAATGGCAAATTTTTCCCCCACTCCAGGAAGACTGCAAAGAGAAGAGAGTTGCTGTTTTTCCAAATCATTTGATTTTTTAATTTTTATTAAAAATGGACCTTTTGGAGATTCTTTTCTTGAACACATAGATAAAAGTAATTTTGCAGTATGAGCGGCGTTAGGAGTAGGAATAACTGGAATTTTAAAATCAATGACTACAGTGGATAAAGCACCATAGAATACTAGAGGATTTTCAGCAATCTCTTCAATTTCATCAACGTTTCCTTCCATTAGAACTACAGGAAATTTAAAATTCTCCTTTAGTCTCGTGCATTGATCAAACAATCTACCATCAAAAATAGAAGACAGTAAATCTCTGATACTTTTTCTTTCCACTATAGTTTCAGGAGCTACAATATAATCACCTATTAGAAGAGTTTTCATTTCAACGTTCAGACCTATTGATTTGAGAAGATCAGGTATTCCACTTTTTCTCTCTCGCTCGTCTACAACTATTCTTAAATTTTCTAGTTTCACCAAATCTAATTCCAGTAATTGTTAATATCTAATTTGAAATTATTCAATTATTAATTTCTAGGGTTATCTGCAGGTGAGCTTCCTTCTGACATTGTTGCTCCTCCAGAAGGAGTTCCACTTTTCATCATTTCTGTAATTTTTGCCTCTTGTTCCTTTAGAGTCTCTTTAAGTCGATTTTCTTGTTTTCCAAGAACGGTGGAGCGAGTTTTAGTAAGCTCTTTTCTTTCTTCAAGTTCATCTATCAGTTCTTTTTTTGTAGATTTTATCAAAATAGATCCAGCGTGTTTATACACCATATCATCATCTGATGCCTTTTTTAGTTCTTCAAGGGATTTCTCAGTCTCAATTTTCTCCATTTCAATTTGTTGCTTTTGTTGCATTATAGCTTGAAGATTTTGTTGAGACTGTTGCATTTTCATTAATTGTTCCTGAAGCCATGGGGGCATTTGTCCAGCTGACATGTTATTTGAGAGATTTAAATTTCATTATATCTTTACCGGATGTAAAATTGCTTATTTGGAATAAAATTGAGCGATTCGTTGCTCAAGTAAATCCAGATAATCATCAGTGTTTTTCATAAATTCCATGCGAGTGTTTTTTTCACTTGAAACAAGAATTACAACTTGTTCCACCTTTATCCCAGTAAGTTCCTTAAACATAACACCATATGAAGTGGCCTGAATAAAATGATCTGTTAGCCATTCTTCTCTCTGATTGCTTCGTTTGGTCTTATAATCAATAATAGATAATTTTCCATCATAGGTTGCAATACAATCAGAAGTTCCAGCTAATTTCATTTTGTCACTGTATAGCCTTAATTCAATACCATGAATATCATTAATTTTATCTACGAATGGAAGTAGATTGTTAAAATGAGCTTCAGATAAGAGTCTAAATTTCTCAAGAATTTCTTCACCATTTAGATAATTTTCAATTAATTTGTGGGTTTCAGAACCCACAACAGCTGCCTGCTGAGTAATGTAGTCTGCAGCAATTTCTCGTTCTCTCCAATTTTGCAAGCTTTGTTGTTTTTCCTGACTCTGAGTTTTTTGCAGCATTGTTGTTATAGATGGATAAACTACACCGCTTGGGGTTTGGTAGTAGTGTCCCTCATCTTTTTCAATGAGTTCTGATTGGGTAAAATTTACAGGAATATGATTGAATTCTTTCATGATGTATTTTTCTTAATCTCTTTTGAATAATATCTTTTTGAAAAATTTCTAAAATTACTGGTCAAAAATTATGAATCATTAACAGACTCGATGGCATCATAGCTTGCTTGAATTAATCGCAAGCTGGAATTGAGATTGGCTCTAAGATGTGGAATGTGGTCAGATTCAATAGATATTAGAATTTTATTTGTAAATTTCATTTTTGTATTTGTAGGATTTTCTGGATAGAATTTGTTATCTGTGTTTATTGAATCAAAAATTGACTTTGTTTTCTCTTTAGCATCAACAGTAATTTTTGCACTAAAGTTTAACGTCATATGCTGTTCCGGCGACTTTGAAGCTACATTTTTTACAAGACCAAATACCTACAGCATCTCTACCAAATTGCTTAGAGCCGCAATCAGGACATGTCCTCTTTTCTTTTAGTTGCAGATGGATTTTTGTATATTGCTTTCTAAGTTTAATTCCATATCTTGCTCCTAATCCTTTTAGAGATTTTTTCTTGGCCATTTTATTAACTGCCTTTTGCTGCTTGTTTTAAAGTTTCTCGAATTTGAGCGCCAGTTTTAATTGAAAGTTCTCCACATTTGATAATCTCATCAAGTGTAAATCCATCATGACCACCTTTTTGCATCGCAACTATGTTACCATCAGAGTCAGTAGTAATTGTAACTCTGCAATCCATGCTTGCCCATTCATCGCCGTCTGGATCAACTACAATATAATCTCCAATTTTTGCCATTGTTACTGACACTGGAATAGTGCTTGTTGGTAAATCAGATTCTGCACCCTCTACAAGTGTTGGGAGGTCATCTTTCATCTCCCATTTTGGCATTTTTGAAGTAAGAAGAGCTGCTGTTGCAGCATAAGAGCATGCATCAAAAAGATTTCCATCATAATCTACAACGACAATATCAGCAAAAACACCTACAACAGATTTGTTTTTCTGAATTACCAATTCAGATACATCAACCATATGACTTTCTCTAACACCTCTATCCACCACTCTGGCTAATTCAATAACATCTGGGTTAGGAGGACCAGTTTCAACACTTGGGTGAGATAAAGGTAAAAGTTCTGCGGTACAAATGAAAATTCCCTTATCACCCATGTCTGGAAAAGGCCTATCAGGTTGAATTTTTACTCCACATATTGTTTCAGTATCACCAAGTCTAACTCGAGCAGAGCCATTTGCTTTAGGAATTGCATTTACCTCAATGGATAATTTTCTTGGCTCATCTAATGCTCTACCATCAATTCTTTTTCCCTGTGCCAATAATTCTAAAATTTGTGATTTTTTTAGATCGTCTATAACACTACGCTGTGCCATTTATTGGTCGCCTCCATTTTGAAAGTATTTTTCCTGCAGAGCTTTCTTTTGGAGTTCATAAACTATCTTACATCCTGCAATTCCTGTTTCAACACATTTCTTAAATTCTTCAGGATTAAGGACTCCATCTAATTGTAAAAGTGTAATTTTGTCAAGATTTGGCATGTAGCCAATTGGCATATCAGCTTGACCAGCTTGATCTTCTTCATTATTTACATCAAGAATAATAGTATCAGCAACTTTTCCAGCAGCACAAGAGGCAACCATATCCCTCATAGGAATACCTGCATCAGCTAAGGCAACAGACGCAGCAGCTAGGGCAGCACAGCGAGTTCCGCCGTCTGCTTGAAGAATTTCGATGAAAACATCTACTGCAGTTCTTGGAAATTTATCCAAAATAACTGCAGGCAATAATGCTTCTTTGATTACCTTTGAAATTTCAATTTCTCTTCTAGATGGAGCTGGATTTTTCCTTTCACTTACTGAGAATGGTTCCATATGATATCTTACTCTTAAAATTCCAGTATCAGTATTAGACATGTGTTTTGGATGAACGTCTCGTGGTCCATAAACACCAACAAGAATTTTGTTGTCTCCAAATTCAATATATGCTGAGCCATCTGCATTTTTCAAACCACCTGCTTTAATCATTATTTTTCTTGGTTCATCAATTTTTCTACCATCACAACGAATACCGTTTTCATCTAACAATACCATAGTACTATCTCGTCCACCCATTATGATTCACCTTTTGATTCTAACATTTCATTCACTTGATCAGTCAGATTTGCTACGTGTGCGTGCTCATTGACCATTTGTATCGCTTTTTTAGCCTTTAATAATCCCTCGGGATTTTCACATGAAACTACTACCCACCCATTTTGACCTATTGTGATTGCAGCATTAGTTGCATTTTCAATAGTCTGAATCATAGATCCTTTTTTTCCTATTAATCTTGGAACTTTACTGGGAGAGATTTTTACCAAGACTCCTGAATCTATTTTTCCAAGATCTCTATCAGCTATAGTAATTAATGGATCGCGAGTTCTATCAGAATTTGCAATTCTAGCTGCCACTAAATCACCTGTCTTTAATTTTGAAGTTAATTCAGTATATATAAACTCACGCTTACAATACACTAAACCCACTTTTGGATTAGCAAGAGCCATTTCCATCATTTTTGAAATGCAATTGGGTTTTAAAACATCGTCTTGAAATAAAAACTTGATGTAATCTCCTTTAGCTTGTGCAACACAATTATTCCAATTCGCTCCTATGCCATTAGGTTCATGTTTGTAAATGTGAATTGGAATGGAAGTCTTGTTTTTATAAGACTTAATAATTGATAAA
>JAUWQG010000038.1 GCA_030611185.1 Nitrososphaerota archaeon | reverse complement strand
CAAAAACCAAATGCAAGTAGTAACTGAGGATAGATTACAACTTTTTGCAGAAATGGAGGCAAAATATGAACAAAAAGATACTCAATATTTTGTAAACCTTTTAGATCATCCTGATTATGTTGTCCGAACACGAGCAACTTGCGTCTTAGTGGACTTTGGTGGTGAAGATAAAGTTCCACATATTGCCAAAGTTCTCAAACATGATGAAAATGAACTAGTAAGACACGAAGCTGCATTTTCACTGGGGCAAATGTGTCTTCCTAGTGGAATAAACCCTCTTGCTGAATCAACACTAAATGATCCTAGCATGTTTGTAAGACACGAAGCTGCAATTGCACTTGGAGTAATTGGTTCTAAAGAAGCCAAAGATGCTTTAGAAAAAGCTTTGAATGATCCTGATAAACCTGTTGTAGAATCTGCTGTAGTTGCATTATCTAATATTGAATTTATGGAAAAATTAAGTAAAAACGAAAAGTTCGCGAAATTAACTGGTGGATAAGATGAATCTTACTTATGGAATTATTGTTGTAGTTGGTTTGCTTGTTGCAGCTATCTTGGGTATGATTGTAATGGATCCGGGATATCTTTCAGAAGCTCCTCCAATGCCAACTGGAGAAAAACCCACTGTCTGTACTATGGAGTGGTTACCTCAATGTGGTATGGATGGAAAAACTTATGGTAATTTATGCACATTACATTATGCAGAAGTTAAGTTATCTCATCCCGGTGAATGTGCTGATGTAGAAGTAGAACCAGAAGCAACTGGTGCTGTAACAGAACCAGAACCTGAACCAACACCAGAACCAACACCAGAACCAACACCAGAACCAACACCAGATACTCCAACCATGGGTATGCCTGTAGCTCCTCAAACTCACATTGTATCATTAGCAGAAGGTAGTGGAGTTCCAGGATGTGAGGACACCGAGGAATGCTATCTTCCGTACTCTTTAGAGATTCAAGTTCGAGATACTGTTTCTTGGGATAATGTTGATTCTGCAGCCCATACTGTAACTGCGGGTAGTTCAGCTGATGGTCCATCAGGTGTTTTTGATAGCAGTTTGTTTATGGCAAGCACTACTTTTGAATTTACTTTTGATGATGCCGGAACTTATCCTTACTTTTGCATGGTTCATCCTTGGATGACTGGAGAAATTATAGTTAATGAGGTAGAAGAAATGATTGTAATTCCTGAAGAGCCAAATGCCAATGATCAAGACATGATTGTTGATGAACCTGTAGTTGAAGAAAGACCAGCAGGTCCTGCTGAAGTTACAATGGCAGTAGGTTCTGGTGCACCAGGATGTGAAGAGAATAACGAATGTTATCTTCCTTATCAAGTAGAAATTAGTTCAGGTGAAACAGTAATTTGGACTAATACTGATTCTGCTGCACACACAGTAACAAGTGGAGCTCCTGCAAATCATGATGGCAACTTTGATTCTGGAATGATGATGGTAAACCAAACCTATGAATTCACATTTACTGATTCTGGAGACTATGTTTATCATTGCATGCTTCATCCTTGGATGACTGGCAAAGTAATGGTTAGTTAAACATCTACAATGCTGTAACTAAAGTTCCTTTTTCTGCTGATTCGAATTTATATATTTTTTCAACAGATGAATCCTCGAATATTTCTGTATCATGTGTAATTATGATAAACTGCATTGGGGTTTCAGAATTTGAAATATTTGATAATTGTGCTAAGACTTCTACTAGTGATTTTTTTCTTTCAGCATCAAGATGAGTTGTAGGTTCATCAAGTATCATCAAATTAAGATTTGATGCGCCCAATAGTTTAGCCATGCCTAGTCTTAAGGCTAAAGCAACACTCACTTGCTCTCCTCCACTCAAAGATTCCAAATCCAGTGTCTCTTTTTTAGAATGACATGTAATGCTGATATCCCTTGCTTTTTCTGATAATTGTATTCTTTGAATTTTTGTGTTAAGTAAAGTAAGGTATTCTGATGATTTTGTTGAAATTGTATTTAATGCCCATGATCTAAGACTAGTGGCAACGGGACCATCTCTGCTGAAAATGTTTGATTGAATAGAATCTAGCTGTTCCATGTATTCTTTTACTATTTTTAATTCAATTATGGCCTTTTGAATTATTTTTATTTGATTTTCATTTTTTGAAATTATCTCCATAATACCTCCAAGCATTTGATCCAATTGTGAAAGCTTGGTTTGTTTTTCATTAATAGAATTTTTTAGGTGTACAAATTCATTTTCGTCAAATCCTTTGGTTTCTACTTCCAATTTTAAAATATTCTCAAAAATTATTTTTGCATGTGAATCAATTTGAGCAATCTCCAAAAGATTATCTTTGGTCGTTGCAGGAATTTTTTGAACGTTTGTTTTTTTCACTTGGATTTCTTCTTTAATTTTTTTTAATTCTTCCTCATTTCTAATTGAGTGAGCTTTCAATGTGGCTTCTGCGTCTCTTGCATTTTGTAATTTTTGCTTAAACTCTACTTTTTTCTTATTATACATTTCTTGTTCTTTTGTAGTAGAATCCATTTGCTCTTTAATAGAAACAAGTTCTTCCCTTAGATGCTCTTCTTGAAATAATGGATTAAGTTTCTCAACCTCTGAATCGCATACTGGACATTTGTTATCCTTTAACTGAAGTTTTCCCGCAAGAATCTGTTTTTCTTTAAGAGATGCTACTTTGTTAGAAAGATCTTGAATTTTTTTATAAGCTCCATCTAATGCTAATTCCACCTTTCCAATTTTAGATTCTAAATCCTTTTTTATTCCTACATCTTGAAAACATCCTTCACAATCTCGAATTTTACGCTCATTTTCAGCTATTTCTTGCTGAATTTCTCTAACTGCTTCTATGGCATATGACTGCAGTTCATGCTTTCTTAATTCGAGTTGTTTTATTTTGTCGATTTTTGTCGCATCTTCATCTATTTTTTTTCGTAAATTTGTAATTTCTTGCAAAAGTTTTTTGTGTTCTTGTGTTAATTGATCTTTTTTTGGTCTTGCTTCTTCAAGATCTGTTTGATTTTTTTCCAAGTCTCTTACCAAAAGTTCAAGATGGGAGTCATCATATCCAATATCTTGTCGTATTTTTTCTCGAAAATCTTTAATCACTTCTTTCATAGAGTTTGAGGCAACATCTAGCTTATCGATGCCTATTATCGCATTAAGTAATTCTTTGAATTCCTTTGGTTTTGCTTTGATTATGGAATTAAGTTCTCCTTGTTGAACAATGGATGCAATTTTTAATTTTTCAAAATCCAAACCAATTATTTTTTCAACTTCATGTGTCATTGATTCGCCAAACTGTTTTCTTTCTCCTGCTGCAATTTCTTTTATCTCTCCATTGATTTTTTCAGAGAGTTTTGCAGCTAGAGTTCCTTTACTATCAATCTTTCTAACAGCTTGGTATTGCTTCTCATTAACTTCAAACTCTACTTTTGAAAATCCTTGTGTGGAACCACGTTTTATCAACCCCTTATTTGATTTTCTTGTATGTTGCCCAAATAAGGCAAAAGTTAAAGCATCAATTATGCTTGATTTGCCTGCACCATTATGTCCTACAAAAACTGTAACACCATTTTCAAACCCTAGCTTTGTTTCAGAGTGTGATAGAAAATCTCCTAATTCTATTGACGTTATCATTTTGTTTTCTCCTTCTTAAAAATTTCAAAATTTTCTAAAATCACATTTGTTGCTTCTTTAATCTGATTTATCGCCAAAGGAGGAAGTAGTTCTTTTATTGCAAAATTGGCTAATTGCTCTGAACCTGTAGAATCTGTTGATAGTCTAAGCATTTCATCATCGATAGCATTTGGCCTTTCTAGAAATACGGATGAATCTAAACTCTCTTTGGAGATAATTCTCCAAAAATATCTAAGTGTTTGAGCCTGGAGTCTACTCATTTGTGCTTGAATTTGGTCTGTTTCTATATTCTCCCCGTGTATTTTTATCTCTACTATGGGCTTCCTTATTGACGTAGATATTTTTTCTAACATCTCATCTACTGTTTTTGTCATTTCTGTAAAGTCCGTTTTTAATGAAAACTGTGGTCTTGTATCCAATTGAATCCAATTAGGTGTTGCTTCTTTTTGTGAAATATCAACTTCAAAGAAACCTTTCTTTGCTTCCTTGATTCCTTCACTTGTGGTAAGTTCAATGGAGCCTGGATATGCAATTGGTCCTTTTAGATGATTAAAATTTTTAATATCTGTATCATGAAGATGCCCCATAGCATAATATGTAAAATTTTTTGGAAGATCAGTTGATTGTAATTCGCCTGCAAATTTGTTAAATTCCGTAATCCCCTGATGAAGCACCAAAATTTTATGACCTGTGTGTTCGTTAGCTATTTTATCTACTTGGGCAAATTTTTCTTCGAATTGTGAAATTTCAGTTTTTCTTATTTTATCAAACCCTGCTAAAAGTATGCCTTTGTATTCAATTGGTGTTCCTTGCCCAATATATTTTGAAAATTCAAGGTTATGATATACATATGGAATGGGTGTTGAACGAACTCTACTAATATCATGTTCTCCTAAAATAAAAAAAGAATCTATGTTATTTTGTTTTAATCTTTTTAGCGCGTTTCCCATTTGAACTATTGCCGTCCCACTAGGATTTGGAACATTAAAAATATCTCCAGCAAAAATTACAAAATCAACATGATCTTTTATCGATGTGTCTATAGATTCGTTAAAGGCAAGATACACATCCTGCTCTCGCTCTTCTGAGGCGTATTGTACTAATCCCAAATGCATATCTGAAATATGTGAAAATAACATTTAATCCAATAACAAATCTTTTTGAATCAATCCTTGAGTTGATTCTACAGCTATCTCGTTCATTTTTTCAGCATTTGCCCATGCATCTACGGCACTCTGATCAGAACCCATGATTTTCTCTTTGACTTCATCAACATGAACTAAAGAAGGTAAATTGGTCCACTGGCCTACAAGAACTGCATCCCCAACGTTAAGAGAGGTTAACTGGGAAATTAATTCACGACTGGTAGCCTCAGTTGCTGAGGCAATTTGGCGCTGATCATCTTCTTGAATTATCTTCATTATTGCAAATGAGCCCATCTGACTAAGGACATTAAGGTCTACACTTCGAGGTCTTTGAGAGACAATTCCGAGACCTAATCCAAACTTTCTTCCCTCTCTTGCTATTTTAGCTGCCCAGTATTTGGCGCTAGTGTCATGATCTTTTGGAATAAAAACATGGGCTTCTTCAATAATGACAAATAATGGTGAATGAAATCTGTAATTTCTTTCTCTTTTTGTTCTTCCATGTTTTGCCATGCTTGCATCTTTTCTATCTTTGAGTAATTGTTGCAAGTAAAAAGCCAATGCTACATTAGCTTGCTTTTCTGATAACTCTGAAATATTTAAAATGTTAATCTTGCCTTCTTTTATAAAGCTAATGGGGTCGCCCATATCTGGATCTAAGATATCTTCAAACCTTCTCTGAGATTCTTCAACAATGTCTTGTACTCTAAAAGCTGATGTTCTTATTTCTTTTAATTTCTTGTCTTCAGAATTTACAATAAATTCTAATTCATTTTCTAGCTTGCTCCAAAATTCTTTTGATTCTTTAACATTTTTTGTAAATGCCATGCGTAAAACTCTTTGCTGTACGTTTGCACCATCCCTTATTTCTAATACTTCTGATAATTGATCTGAATCTAATAATCTTGGATTTATTTTTGCATCAACTACATTAACTCGCGGAATATTAAGTGAGGTGTAATCATTATGATAATCAAAAATAATTACAGTTCCCTTGAGCTTACCAATTTGTTTTGCAATTAGAGAAACAAGATTACTTTTCCCCATCCCGGTCATTGCTAAAATGCCCAAATGTCTTGATACTATTTTATCTAAATTGATCTTGGCTTCAATTGTTTTATTCCTTAAAAGATTTCCAATTTTTACCCATCCTTCTTTTGTAGAGCTAAATATTGCCTCTAGTTCTTGTTTTGTTGGTTGTGAGATTTCTGTGCCTGGGATGGGAGGGATTGCTGGAATTATTGACTGCCCTTTTTGTAATTTATCTAAAAATCCTAAAATTCCAATATTTGCAGTAAAGGTTTTGTCTCTTTTGTTAATCTCTGCAATTTCAGTACTTTCTGCAGCCTCATCAAAATTTCTAACATCTGCAAATGCAGCACTTGATATTTTTGATTTTTCAACTAGGCCAAGTATTTTTCCTTCCTCTGTATCTATTGTGATATATTCTCCCACAGATAGAGCTCTTGAAGTTAGAGCAGTTACAAACGTTGGTTTTGATTCTCCGATCACATAACCCAAACTCATCCTAAGACCTCCCTTGAACCAATTTCATTACTCAATCCCAAAAGACTTACCATCTTTGCAAGTTCTTTGTCGGATATTTTACAGTTATTATGAGCAAGTTTTAGTGCATATGGATATCCTCCAACACTATTTTTGTATAGTTTATTCAATACTGACTTTATTTCATCATCTGAATGGTTTACTCCTAAAAATTCTAATTTTATGATTGGTGTTGATTCACTTAATCTTACAAATGTGGACGAGATTATTTTGTCTTGGCTGTATTTTTTTTCGACAAATAATTTAGAAAATCCAGGTGAATTAGTTACATGATTGTAATAAAAAATATCCCCTGCAAGGGATCCAAACTTTTCAAACTGTTTTTTTGTATTTGATGTCTTTGCAATAAAAATAACATTGTTTTTCTTTTTCATAGCTTTTACCACCAAAGCATCTAATGTCGCTTGTCTCGTCATAAATTGAGAGTGAAGAGAACCATCCATTAAAACCAAATCTACTTCATCAACTGTTTTTTCACAAGCATCTATCTCCATTTTACTTGCAATTCTTGAAATATCTATGTCTGAACCCAGTCCAGATTCATGTAAATCTACTAGTATCTCTCCATCAGATTTTATCGATACTGCAGTTGCTGCCCATAATTCTATTCCCTGAAACTTTGTATTGTTAAAACTTGAATCAATCCCTGCGATAACTGATTCATATTTTGTAGGCTGGTATTCTACCCAGTTTTCTCTGGCTTTTTGGAGAATTTGCTCAAATTTTGGCCCTCTGAGGATCGAGAGCATCTTGTCTCTATTCATTATGGCGTCTTTGTAGACAGTGTTGAGCACAAAAACAGTTAGTTTTTTTGAATAAAATCTTTAGGTTATGCTAAATATTGACAAATGAATTATGATTTTTTTAACTTCCCAATTTTGGAATTAAATTTGTGCC
This sequence comes from Nitrososphaerota archaeon, assembly GCA_030611185.1. GTDB lineage: Archaea > Thermoproteota > Nitrososphaeria > Nitrososphaerales > Nitrosopumilaceae > Nitrosomaritimum. Next base: position 1,048 of record JAUWQG010000038.1, on the reverse strand, counting down.
TATTATCTCATATTTTACGAGGTTAGGTTCTCCTATTTTTAAAAATATTTTAATGGTAGGATTTAGGGCCTTCATTTAATGGCCGATGAAGCACCAGTTCCACTCAAAGTGGAAGTATTGGACAAAATAGCAGCATTAGTAACTGCTGCATTTGGTTTAGTCGCAGCTTTGGCATGGAACGAAGCAATCAAAGCAGTATTCAGGGAAATCTTTGGAGCTGAAGATGCAATAGGTCCCATGCTAATTTATGCAATAGCAGTTACAATAGTGGCAATAATTCTAACTATAGTAGTTGCAAGAGCTGCAGCAAACGCAAAAGCAAACAAATAACCTCATGATTTCTTTATTATCGAATTTAATCACCGAGGGGTATTTTTTTTACTATCATAAAATTACTAAAAATAACAATGACGCAGATAATTTCCAAAGCTAAAGAAAGATAAATTATGGCAGATGAATCAAAAACCCCATTAAAAACTGAAATTTTAGATAAATTATCCGTGTTAATCACTGCTGCATTTGGGTTGGTTGCAGCTTTGGCTTGGAATCAGGCAATCACTGCAATTTTCAAAGATGCATTTGGATCGGCAGAAACTTTAGGTCCGATGATTGTTTATGCTTTAATTGTTACAGCGTTTGCAGTGATGTTGACGATACTTGTAGCACGAGCTGCATCAAAAGCCAAGAATATAGTTCATCAGGAAATTTTTGATTGTGCACTTTGTACCTATAAATCACAAATAGAATCAGAGTTTATGGAACATATGATAAAAGAGCATTCTGCAAGTCCTGACAAGTTTTTGATGAAATAATTTTTTTAGTAAAACACAGAAGGTTTGTCATATGCAAAAAGCAATAGTACTCCTGTCAGTAATACAAATGATGCCATAAAGTAAATCATTACATGGAGTATTCCAATTTTTTTACTAAAATAATGCCCTACAAACACAACAATTATCCCCATTATCACTAAACCAATACCTAAAACCAGATTTCCTATTTCCATTACGTCTGTGAGAAATCACGCGTATATTTTAGTCTCTAAACC
>JAUWQG010000151.1 GCA_030611185.1 Nitrososphaerota archaeon | reverse complement strand
AGATGCATGGCAAAAAACTATAAAGTTTTTCAATGAAAATTTGAAATAATTTTCTAGTGTAAAGTTCTTGGAATCTTTTTTATAATGTGTGAAATCGAGACTCGGCCTGGACCCATCACAATAATCGTTAGACAAGATGCTAGAAGCATTAAGTCTAATGCAACACCGCCTTGGCCAGTAAGTTGTGATGCTCCTTTCACAATGAAAATGGCACCGAGCATAATTATAGATAAAATAGATGAAGAAATTCTTGATAAAACACCGAGAATAATAAGAATACCACCAATTGTTTCTGCCAAAGCTATTGGTATTTGTAACTCAGGTGGCAAGCCCATATTTGATAAAAAGCCTGCAGTACCAGGATTAAACTTCCCTGATCCTTGAACGATAAAGATTGCACCGATAACTGATCTTAATCCCATAAAGGCAATATCATGTAACTTGCCATCTGAAAATTTTGCATCAGCCAATAGAAATAGCCAAAAAAAGTAGGATAAAACCTTAACCCACCTAACAGAAATCAGAAATTAAGTTTGTAGTTCCATTTCAAAAATAATCCAAAAGATATCTTTTGTTTAATGTAAAATTAGGTGCATAAAGGATTGTCATAAGAACATATTACAAAAACACAGACATAAATACAATAATTTTGCGATCAGCTTCAATTATGAATATTAAATTAATTTTCATGTCAGTAGTTGTATTAGGTTTAATTGTTAATACTGCATCTTTTTCTGATTTAGCATTTGCCGATAAGCCAAATCAAGAGGCTGCAAAAGAAGCTAGAGAAGATGCAAAGGATGCTAGAGAAGATGCAAAGGATGCTAGAGAAGATGCAAAGGATGCTAGAGAAGACATCAAAGAATTTAATGATAGTATAATTGTCACCTCATCTAGTTCATCATCAACAGACAAAGTAACTATTTGTCATAGCCCACCAGGTAACCCATCAAATGCCCACACCATCACAATTGGCAGCCCAGCAGCTAGAGCTCATTTAGCTAATCACTCAGGAGATTCTGAGGGATCATGTGGAGACGAGTCAGAAGATTCCGAAGATCTAAAAGCTGAAAAAGAATCAAGATTGGCTGAAAAATTATCAGAAAAAGAATCAAATGCATTAGAAAGAGCTGAAAAACTAATAGAAAAACTAGAACGACAAATTTCTAATTTAGAGAAAAGATTACAATCATTACTAGAAAAATATGAATCAGGAGAATATTACGGTAATATATCAACGGCAGATGCTGTAACAAATTCTTATGTTATTTCCTTTGAGGGAATCGCATCATCAATTTATGATGAATCAGAAACAACTGACATGTCGGGAGAATTATTTATGGAAAATCAAGTAACAACATCAGATACTTCAAAGTTTAAGATCACTTCAGGGGAAGTAATTGTTGGAACTGATATCTACGATGTTGTGTTTGGTAAAGCAAGAGGTTCATCCTCAGGACCTTCAGGAGAAGATAATTCTTTGGTAATAATCTTACAAACAATAGATTCTGAAGAAAATGATAACACCATCAAGATCATACTAGGTTTTGACTCTCCACTTGAAGGTGAATTTGGTAATCCAGCAGAAGAATTTAAAATTCTAGATGGTAGTAAAATTTCCGGACAATGGATTCTAGATGGTAATGGTCAATTATCTTTAGAATAGTAAATTAAACCAAAAAGTAAACCGCTTATTTTTTAGATAGACTAGCAAAATATTCTTCGCCTGCTTTGCGTAACCCTTCAGGAGTCATGTCAATTTTGTGTGTTGCAATAGCCCATGAATGACCATATGGATCCATCACTGTTCCAAATCTATCACCCCAAAAAGCATCCATCAAAGGCATAGTAATTACAGCTCCTGCATCAACTGCTTGCTTGAGAATCTTATCAGAATCCTCTACGTATAGATGTAAAGTGACTGCAGTTCCTCCCAAAGTTGTAGGAGAATTCATCCCCAGGTTTGGAAATTCATCAGACATCATTACAAATGAATCTCTAATCTTAATCATTGCATGTAAAATTTTTCCGTCAGGTGTTGGGAATTTGTAAATTTCATTTGCACCGAAGGCTTTTTTGTAAAAATCTATTGCCTCTGCAGCATTACTTACCACCAATGAAGGAGTGACAGAATGAAACCCATCTGGAATTGGTTTTGTCATAATTTATTTCAGTTAATTCTATTAGATAAACAGTTTTTTCTAAAAACAAAAAGAATTTACACGATTAGAATAAAGAAATATCATGTCAGATAAACAAACCGATGATTCAAGTGACGCTTGGAAAATATATGTTGGATCTCTTACCAAATGGAAACTAGCCTTTGAGTTATGGCAAAAAGCAGGAATGGAGGCAATGATGAACTACAACAAGGCAGTAGCAAGTGGTAAAATAAACAAAGGATTATCACAACAAATGTCAGATGTAATGAAAACATCATGGATGGAGTCAGGAATGGAACAAATTTCCCAGTATCAAAAAGAATGGCAAAACATGGTAAAGGCCAGTGGATTAGAATCTTTAAAGTATTTTGATGGTAACTGGGCAAAATTTTGGATCTCTATGGAGCCAGCTACATCATATAATGATGCATTAAAGCAATTTACCGAAACGTGGCAGAATATGTGGAAAAAATAGAGTTAATTTTTTCTTAATTTCAAATTAAAATAGTGATGTATGATTTTCATATATTACTTTTATTTCATGGAGAATTTATTTTAAATTGAAATTCAAAATCTTTGCTTTCAGAAATGTTCTCAAATTCTGTTACAAGATTAATATCATCTGAAGAGCCTACAAGACTGATAAAAATTATCATTCCAATAACATTTAGAATAACTCCTAAAATTAAAGAATTTTTTGCAAGTTTTCCATCATGAGATTTTAGAGCCATCC
>JAUWQG010000025.1 GCA_030611185.1 Nitrososphaerota archaeon | reverse complement strand
ATTGTATATCCTGAAAAATCCCCCATTTGAACAAAACAATGATCTGGCAAATCAATTATTTTTTTTGCAAAATCCTCACTTCTTCCCCCAGTTGTAAGAACAACCGTATCGTTTTTCATTGCAATTGCAACATCTAGATTTTGTCTAATCGAGGCAGCATATGAGGCAGTAGAAAATGGAAATACAATCCCGCTAGTTCCTAAAATTGAAATCCCATTTAATATTCCAATTCGCGGATTATCTGTTTTTGGACCTAATTCTTTTCCTTTTGGAACTGAAATTATAACTTTAATTCCTTTTTCTAGCAAGAGATTACCTGCAGCATCTGTTAGATTTTCGTTTATCATTTTTTTTGGAACAGGATTTATTGCTGCTTTGTTGAGTTCCAGACCTAATCCGGGTTTAGTAACAATTCCAACTCCTTCTCCCCCATTGATCTCAATTTCATTTTTCTTTTCTGTTAAGGATAAATCAACTATAATTTCAGCGCCATGTGTAACATCTGGATCATCTCCTCCATCTTTTATTACAGAACATCGAGCTTTGTTTTTTTCAAATTCACACAAATGAATTGGAATTTTAATAAATTTTCCTTTAGGTAATTTGACATCAATATTTTCAAATTTTGTTTGGTTAATTATTGATAATAGTGCAGCTTTTGCAGCTGCTGTAGCTGAAGTACCAGTAGTAAATCCTGTTTTTAATTTCTTTTTATCTACTTTTTCCACGATAACCATGTTTATGCTGATGTATTAATTCTTGTTTACTTTTTTTGGAATATATTTAAAATCAAAATCATTCAAGAATGAGGATGGAAAAAGATTTTCAAATAGTTATTACTGGCGCAAGTGGGTTTGTGGCTAAAAATGTTAGAAAGCATCTCTCTGAAAATAATGTAAAATTAATTTCAATATCAAGGAAAAATTTTAAAAAATTTAAAAATGAAACCAAAATTGTTTCTAGGAATTATGATGAAAAAAATATTCTACCTAAAATCAAAAATTCTTATGGTTTAATACATTTAGTTGGAATAGGAAAACAATCCATTAAAAATAATTATAATCTGATTAATGTAGATTTTACTAAAAAAATAATTAATTTATCTAAAAAAGCAAAAATAAAAAAAATTGTTTATACAAGTGGCCTAGGCGTATCCAAATCAAACTCACTTGGTTATTTCATTTCAAAATATCAGGCAGAAAAACTGATTATAAAATCCAATTTGGACTACACAATTTTTAGACCTTCTTATATCGTTGGAAAAGATGATCTTTTTACAAAATATCTTAAAAAACAAATCAAAAAAGGAGAAATTCAAATTCCTGGAAGTGGAAATTATTCTATTCAACCAATCTACATCAATGATGTATGTGAAATAATATCAAAATCCCTGACTGATAAAAAATTCAAGAAACAAACTCTTGATCTTGTGGGTTCTGAATCAATTTCTTATCAAAACTATGTTAAACTCTTCTCAAGGAAAACACAAACTAGAATTAAAAAAATTAGTTTAGAAACTGCTTATCATGATGCAATATCAAAACCTCAAAGTGAATTTGGTGTAGATGATCTTAACCTTCTGATTGGTGATTTTAAAGGAGATCACAAAAAATTACTAAATATTTCAAAAATTTCTTTTCAATCTATTAGAGAACTCTTAGAGTCCAGAAGATTGCTTTAACACATCAACTTTGTCAGTTTTTTCCCAATTAAACTCAGGTTCATTTCTTCCAAAATGACCATACGCAGCAGTTTTTCTATAGATAGGCCTTTTCAAATCCAAATGTGAAATGATTGCTGAAGGTTTCATATCAAAATTCTTACTAACTAATTTCTCAATGTCTTTTTCTGGGATTTTACTTGTTCCAAAAGTATTCACATAAAGAGAAACAGGTTCTGCAACTCCAATAGCATAAGCTAATTGTACTTCACATCTGTCAGCTAATTCTGCTGCTACAATATTTTTTGCAATATATCTACACATGTAACATGCTGATCTATCAACTTTAGATGGATCTTTTCCAGAAAAAGCACCTCCACCATGTCTACCAAATCCACCATAAGTATCAACAATTATTTTTCTTCCTGTAAGACCAGCATCTCCATGTGGACCCCCAATCACAAATTTTCCTGTTGGATTAATGTGAATTTTTATGTTATCGTTCCAAAGATTTCCTAAAACTGGTTTGATTACTTTATCTATAATCTCTTTTGTTATTTCTTCTTGAGAAACTTCTGGAGAATGTTGAGTTGAAATTACAATTGTTTCTATTTTTGTTGGTTTTTCGTTTTCATATCTTACAGAAACTTGAGTTTTTCCATCAGGTCTAACCCATGGTAAAATATTATTTTTTCTAACTTTAGCTAGTTCTTGAGCAAGCTTTTGAGAAAGTAGAATTGGCATAGGCATTAGTTCTTTTGTTTCATTTGTTGCATATCCAAACATTAATCCCTGATCTCCTGCTCCTTGTTCTTTTTCTTCTGTTGCAGTAACACCTTGGCTAATATCTGGACTTTGAGAATGAAGTCTTAATGTTATTTCACAAGTGTCAGTATCAAACATCAAATCTTTATGGTTGTAACCAATTTCTCTAATAGTTTTTCTTACTAATTCTTCTTGTGCTTTTTTATTAAAATCTGCTTTTGATGTTACTTCACCAGCTACTGCTACAAAATCAGTTGTTACAAGAGTTTCTACAGCTACTCTTGAATCAGGATCTTGTCGAAGATATTCATCTAAAAAAGCATCTGATATCTGATCACATATTTTATCTGGATGTCCTTCAGTTACTGATTCTGATGTAAACAGAAAATTACTAGTCATGAGAACCACTCGATTTTAGAGTTCGTTTTCAATTTTGATAAATAGTACGTTGTTACCTCTGACTATTACTCTACCATAATTTGCAATCATTTTACCACCCTGATGTTCTTCGGCATCAGTCATAATCAGATTCATGTATGAATCAACATTATCCATTTTTCCTTTATACTCTACTTCATTTTTCAGTCTAACGATAACTTTCTTCTTGGTGCTTTTTTGAAGCATGGTTAATGGTCTTTTTGCTGTACTTTGTGACACTAATTATTCACTTAATTTGGCATCGATGTTTTCTTGAATAAAAGCCTTGCCTCTTTGTAAATTTATGAAATTCCTTAAATTTTTTCTCTGTTTTCCTATAATTAGCTAAATGATTTCTACAGGTTTACAAAAATTAGATGAATTTCTATCGGGAGGAATTCCATCCAGCGTAATTACTGACATTTATGGCGCAAATGGAACAGGTAAAACACAATTACTATTACAAATATCCATCAATGAAATAAAAAATGGTGGTACAGTTCTTTATCTAGATACCACAGGTAGATTCAGACCAGAACGAATTATTGAAATGCAAAAGAATCAAAATTTAGAAATTAATATTTTAGATAAAATTACCGTTTCAAGAATAACAAATACATCTGAGCAGATTAATTCTATTAAAAACATCAACCAAAAAAATTTTTCCCTTATAGTAATTGATAATATAACTGATTTATTTTCTTATGAGTACAAAACTGAAGAATCCATTTTCAAAAAAAATTTATTATTCATGAAATACATTCATGATCTTTCTTTAATTGCAATTAATAATAATATTCCAATCGTTATTACCAATATGATTAGAAATATTGGCGATAAAGACGTGGAAAATATGAGAAAAGCAATAGATCTTTTCACTCATATTAAAATAAAATTATCTAAAAATTCATCAAAATATCATGGAGAAGTAAATTGGCTACTAAACCATCACTCTTTTTCTTATATCATAGATGCTTCTGGATTATCTGAATATAGTGAAGATTTTTAATGAGCACAAAAATAATTAAAATATGGCAGGAATCTTTGATGCAATTCCAACAATCACTGTAATTTTATTTGTAATTAGCATAGTCGGCGTAATGGTTTATGAAAAATCACGATCAAAAACAGTCGAAGAACCAAATTCCTAACTCAAATCTTTATTCCTTATTTGAAAATCTGGGATTTACAAATCTTACAGAAATTCAAAAAAAAGCCTCACCAATAATATTACAAAAAAAAGATTGTTTAGTTATTGCACCCACTGGTTCTGGAAAAACCGAATGTTCTGTAATTCCAATCTTTTCTCTAGTGAAAAATTCAAAAAAAATTGGCAAAATCAAGGCACTTTACATTACTCCTTTACGAGCCCTAAACCGAGACGTCTTTAGAAGGATTACAAAATATGCACAAAGCAATGATCTCACAATAGAAATCAGACATGGAGATACCACTCAACGAGCTAGACGAAAAATTACTGAAAATCCCCCTGATATTTTAATAACCACTCCAGAAACTTTAGTCATTTTACTCACTCAAATTAAGATGTTAAATGCATTATCTGATCTTGAATGGATTGTAATTGATGAAGTGCATGAATTACTTGGGAGTGAAAGAGGTTCTCAACTTTCATTGAGTCTAGAGAGACTTCAATTAAATTCCAATTATCCACTTACTAAAATTGGATTATCTGCTACTGTTGGAAATTTTGAAGAAGCTAGTAAGTTTGTAGTTGGAACTAAAAGAAAATGTAAAATAATTAGAGATTCCTCTGTTCGAGATTATGATGTAGAAGTAAAATATGTAGATGGAACTATTTCTGATGTCGCTGACAAAATTATTGAATATGTAGTAAATTTAGATTTAGATTCACCTATTCTACTTTTTACTAACACTAGAGGAGAAGCAGAATTTTTAGCTTCAATAATGAAAGAAAAATCTTCTATTAACATTGAACTACATCATGGTTCATTATCAAAAGAAGTAAGAGAAGATACAGAAATTTCACTAAGAGAGGGTAAACAAGGGATTGTGGTATGCACTTCTTCCCTTGAATTAGGGTTAGATATTGGATCAGTTGAACTGGTAATTCATTATGGTTCTCCAAGACAAGTTTCAAAACTCATGCAAAGAATTGGTAGAAGTAGACACAATAGAAATGAATCAGCTAAAGGCTTAGTTATTACAAATAATCCTGATGATGAGTTTGAAGCTCATGCAATACTTGACCGCATTAAAGAGGGTTCAATTGAACCACAAAGAATTCATGATGGTTCTCTAGATGTACTTGCTCATCATCTAGTGGGAATGACTATGCAATTAGGTGAGATTTCTGTGAATACAGCATTTGAAACAATTATTCAAGCATATTCATTTAGAAATTTAACATTGGAAGATTTGGTGAATGTTTTAGATTTACTTGACTCCAATTACTTGATATTTTTTGACAGGATAAAAATGAGTTTTAGGAAGAAAGGTGGTGCATTCAAATATTATTTTGAAAATTTATCTACAATTCCTGATATTCTCAAATTCAAGGTTTTTGATAGTGTTGGAAAAAAGATTATTGGTTCATTGGATCAAAGATTTGTAGGCGATTTTGGGGACTCGGGAAATATTTTTGTTCTCAAAGGCTCACAATGGAGAATTCTTAACGTAGATGAAAAATCATTTAGTGTCAATGTAGAGCCGTTTAGAGGAGGGGGCATAACTGTTCCCTATTGGGAAGGAGAAAGTATCCCTATTGATTATAAAACCGCAAAAAAAGTAGGAAATTTTAGAACTAAAGTAAAGAATGGTTCTTTAAAATTAATCAATCAAACTATTGAAAAATTAACCTTTGATGATATTCCAAACGATAATACCATTGTAATAGAATCTTGTAGATCTCAAGGAGCAATTGTTTTACACTCTTGTTTTGGAACAAAAATAAATTCAACCTTATCTACCCTACTTTCTTCAATGCTATCTTCCATTCTTGGATTTTTGGTTGATTCTCGATCTGATGGTTACAGAATTGTTTTATCTTCAAATTCAAGAATTTCAGAAAAATTATTTCTTGAAGTACTAAAAGACGATTATGATCTATATTCCATGGTAACAGCTTCATTGAAGGGAACACATAATGTAAATTGGAGAACTTGGTGTGTTGCAAAAAAATTTGGAGTTGTTAGACGTGGTGCAGTCTATGAAAAAAAATCTGCCAGATTTTTATATGAAAGATATTCAAAAACTCCGCTTGTAAAAGAAGCTTTACGAGAATTATTTCATGATAAGTATGATTTAAAAAATACGGAAAAAATTTTACAAAAAATTAAAGAGAATACTATTTCAATTAAATGGATAGAAGTTGACAATTTTTCAAAACTTGCTGAACCCATTTTAGATCACACCACAAAATATTATTCATCTCCAATTAATCTGGATAAAGGCATACTTGATCTAGTTAAAGCCAGACTTGCAAAAACAAAACATCGTTTAATTTGTGCTAGATGTGGAAAATGGGAAAGAGTCGTCGAAACAAAAGAGGTAGAAAAACTCCTAATTTGTCCATATTGTAAGTCACGACAAATTACTGCTACTTTTTATTCAGATTATGATCTTCCAAAAATTATCCAAAAAAAACATGATGGAAAAAAGCTATCAGCAGAAGAAAAACACAAATTTAATCGAGCCTGGAAAGTGGCTTCTCTGGTCGAGAATTTTGGAAAATTAGCTATTACTGTAATATCAGGTTATGGGGTTGGTGCTGATACTGCGGCAAGAATCCTAAGAAATATGGTTGATGAGGAAATAATATTCAAACAAATCTATGAGGCAGAAAGACAATATGTTATTACAAGAGGGTTTTGGGATTCTTAATTTTTCTTTGTAATTTTAGAAAATGATGTTAAGAATAATTCTATTCTCCCTTCCAGTCCTGCTCTTGCATTAAGTCCAGTTATAGAAATAATCTCTCCTAGTTCACATTTTTCAATTAATCTAGCTTGATTTCTCCATCCTTTTACCCAAATTTGACCAGTATCATCTTCTACAAACATTTCAGATAAAGCAATAGATTCACCCGATTTTGTTTGAACCTCTCTTCTTTCTGGAACTTTCAAAACTATTGCTTCAATACAATAATTTTCATCAACTTTAACATCATTTATTTTTGTTCGAAGTTTTGACAAAGATGGAATAGTATTATCCTCATCTAATTTTCTAACAAATGAATTATCATCTAATGTAACAGAATTACCATAAGCTTTTGATGGCATTAACTCTATCACATCTCCTTCATTGAAGACATTTGTTGAATTTGAAAAATCATTAATATTAAATAATTTTTTATCTTTGTCAACTCCTAAAATCATTTTATTTCCTTTCTCATTTGTTGAAATAGAAAGAATTCTAGTTATGATAGGTTCTGTTTCTTTACCGCCCTCAATTTCAATAATAGTAGATTCACTACCATGAATTTCTGTCCCTTGATTTCCTGCTCTTACCTTAACTCCGAGGAGTCTTACTTTAGCATCTTGAGAAATCATATTTGGAATAACAGATTCGTCTTGTCCCCAGAGAACTACTTTCATGGAATTTCCATCTTTTCCTTTTAGTTTCATTCGGAGGGCCTTTCCTGGTTGACCTCGAGAATTTGTAAATTCCATGCCTGTTATCATGCCATTTATTGTTCCTGATATTACCAAATCTTTCTGGCCTTCTTTTAATTCACTGATGTCTTTTGTTATGTTGTCTATATTTGGAATATCACTCTCATTATCGATTGTTTCCAAATTGGAACCTGATCCAATATTGATGGTAGGTTCTCCATTAAGATCTGATTTTACATAAGCTTTGATAATTTTTATCAAGTCGCCTGGTTTGATATTTTCAATTCCTGGAATATTTGCTTTCTCATCCCACAACTTTACACTAGCTGTAGAATTAGAATCGTAAACTGTCATTGTTCGAAGATAAAATGGAGATCCATCTTTCCTAGAGAATTGTTTTGCGGGAGACATACTTAGAACTCTAGTTTCCAAGGAAATTTCTTTGGCACCAGCATAAAGATCTTTTAACCCCATTTCCACTTTTAGTGGTTCTGAAAGTGAAACTCCAAAATCAGAAGCAATTAAGAAAATTGCTCCTTGATCGGTAAGGTAACCTGCCCCGATCTTTTCCTTTTTCTGTTTAATCATTTCTTCAATATCAGATCTACTTAATTCTGATTTTTGTTCTAATAATTTATTTAAGAGATTTTCAAATTCAGACAATTCATTGGTTGTAAACAGGGTCTATTAATAAAAATTTCATTACCTAAATTAGTAGGAAGATCGCAATTCGTTCATGTCTTGTATCAATGTTGACAATTTATCAAAATCTTATGGTTCAGTAAAAGCAGTTAATGATATCACTTTATCCGTAAAGACTGGTCAAGTTTTTGGCTTTTTGGGACCAAACGGAGCGGGAAAATCCACCACAATCAAACTTCTAACAACTCTAATTCAACCCTCAGGCGGATCTCTTACAATTCTTGGAGTAGATGCTATTAAAAATCCATTAAAAGTACGTCATAAGATTGGAGTCGTTTTGCAACAACCAAGTTATGAACCTACATTAACTGTGGAAAAATCACTTGAAAAATATGGAATGATGTGGAATGTGCCTAAAATTGAGCGTAAAAGTAGAATGGAAACACTCCTTGAGGATTTTGATCTAAATGAAATTCGTAAAAAACGAAATGAAGATTTGTCAATTGGACAAAGAAGAAGAGTCCAGGTAGCCCGAGAATTTATGCATGATATGGATCTTTTATTTTTAGATGAACCAACTGTTGGTTTAGATCCAAGTGCAAGAAGAAAATTGTTGGATTATTTAAAAAATAAGGTAAAAACTGGTTTAACGATATTTTTTACAACACATATTTTGACTGAAGCTGAATATCTTTGCGATGAAATAGCAATAATTGATAAAGGTAAAATCCTTGCAGTCGATACACCTGATGCATTAAAAAATAGATTTGGTAAGGAAAAAACAATAAAAATTCATCTGCTAAAAAATCAGCAGAAAATTAAATTACTTCTATCTGGTATTCTTGATTGTAAAATTGATTTCAATACTGGAACAAATATTACTATACATTCAAAAAAATCAGAATTAGTATTAATGAAAATATTACGAATTTTAAATGATAATGGTATAGAAATTGATGATCTTTCAGCTGTTCCTACAAATCTTGAAGAAATTTTCTTAAAAATGGTGGAGGAAAATGTTTCCGATAATTAGACTTGTAAATAGAAATTTAACAATCTCTATTAATCCTGCTTTTTTACTTTGGCAAATAATTTTTCCAATAATTTACATCTTCATTGCAGGATTCGCTTATTCTTCATTAATTCAAGAAGTTCCTTATGGCACAAGGAGTTTAGCTTATCCTGCATTTTTGGCATCAGGGATGATTGGATTTAATATTATGAATAGTACTTTAGTTTCAGGCATCATTATCTGGAATGATAGAAAACATGGAATGTTTGAACAAATTATGTCTGGACCATTTACCAGATCAAATTATATTTTAAGCAATATTTGCACCATCGGCATTATAGGATTGGTAAGTGCAGCCTTGATTGCTGTAATTGGATATCCTGTTTTCTTTGATTCAATAGATTTCTCTTTAGTTACAATTCCTTTGATAATTTTTGCTGCTGTAACGGGCTCAGTCTTATTTGGTTCAATAGCATCGATTATTGCAACTAAATTAAGATCTAGCGAAGGATTTAATGTAATTCTTAATACTGCATTTCTATTCTTTGCTTTTGTAAGCACAGCATTTTATCCAGCTGCTGGTGCTCCAGAACCTCTAAGAACTGCTTTTTATCTAAACCCTTTAACATATTTAGTTGATATCATCCGTGCAGGAATTTTTGGAGAAGTAACTGAATTTGTAATTTTGGAAATGGGAATTCTTGCAATTATAGCAACTATACTTTTCATTATTGCAACTAAGCTTCTTACTAAATTAGATTTTTAAATTGTAATTAGGTAGCCCGGCCCAGACTCGAACTGGGGTCAAAGGCTTCAAAGGCCTCTATGCTTGACCGCTACACTACCGGGCTGCTAAATCGAGCACTCCTATTCCCTTAATGAACTTTTTATTTGAATTTGACTCTTAAAACTAAAATTAACTATTCTTTGATTATCATGATTAATTTTTCAATAGGATTTTCCATCTGCTTTCTAATTCTTTCTGCTCTTTCTTGATTCCGATTATTATTAGATTCAAAAATTTTCTTAATATAATTTGAAATCTTATTTGGATTTATTTCCCTTCTTATCAAATATTTTTTTACCAAGAAATTTTCAATAATATTTGGAACTGCATTGTATGATATTGTAGGAATTCCCATTAATGCAGATTCAGCAGTCATGGTACCACCTGATCCAATAAAAATATCCGTATTCTTTAACAAATGTTTTC
>JAUWQG010000060.1 GCA_030611185.1 Nitrososphaerota archaeon | reverse complement strand
CTAGTTATCTAAGATCAGTTGATAGAGGTTGGGGAGTACCTGACCTTGATTTGATGGAAAAGCATCCTGAACAGCTAGATGCAATTATTGCAACAATAATGCAAAATCGTGAATTAAGGGAACAAGTTATTGAAAAAATTTCCGCAAATCCTGAAGCCCTTGAGAGAATAAAATCAAATGAAAAGTTGATGAATGTTCTTGAAGGTAAAGGAATGGTAGGTGAAGGTCAAGCAGGTGCACAAATGGGTGGAATGTTTGGTTCCACTGAAACAGGAAAACAAATGGAGCAGATGATGGGCAACATGGGATTTAAAATGGGCGGTGACTCTAAAATTGGAAACATGATTGGAGGAATGGTTGACTCGATGATGGGAAATATTGAGTCCGAAGGTACGATGATGGGATCAGAGGGGATGGATGGTTTGATGAGCGGAATGGAAAACTCACCAACAATGGGATCTCAAATGCGAGCAAGTGATAATTTGATGGGAAAACTTTTCAAATAATTTTATCTGATTATTAATCTAAGACAAATAATTTTACAATGATGAATTCAGGTTTACTGCAATTGTTATAATTGTGAATTTATAGTAAATCATCCCATTTAAACAACCTTGATCTGAACTCTCAGTATGGATATTGCCATAAATGCTGTCCTAACTGTAGTTGGACTTGCCATGTTATGTTTTGGTGGAAACTGGTTGGTAAGTGGTGGTGTGGTAATTGCCAAAAAACTACGAATAAGTAATTTGATAATTGGAATGACTGTAGTTGCGTATGGTACCTCTACTCCGGAATTAGCTGCAAGCATAGCAGCAGCAGGTGATCACACTGAGATAATTTTAGGAAATATCATTGGAAGTAACATTGCAAATATTGGAATGGTAATTGGCATTGCAGCTATAATGGTACCACTTGTAATAAGTAGGTCCACTCTACGAAAAGAAATTCCAATTATGTTGGGAGTTTCTCTCTTGTTAATTGGTTTATCATTAGATGGTGAACTCTCACAATATGACGGACTAATTTTGATTGGCTCTTTAATTGCATTTACCATTTTTACATACAAAGATGCAAAAAAACGAAGAACTGAAAATGATAAACACACAGATGATACAAAAAATAAAGTCTATCTAAAAGCTGGTGGACTAATTGCACTTGGTGTGACCTTACTTGGTGTTGGTGCGTATCTTACTGTTGAAAACGCCGTAGTTTTAGCAAAAGAATTTGGTTTATCTGAAAAACTTATTGGACTTACTGTGATTGCCATTGGAACTTCACTTCCAGAATTGATTACTTCTATTATTGCAATTCGCAAGGGGCATACTGATATTGGTGTTGGAAATATTATTGGAAGTAACATTTACAATATTTTGATGATTATGGGCATAGGTGCAGTACTTGGCAGTGTAGTTATTGCCTCTGATGTCTTTATTGACTATGCAATAATGATTGCATTTAGCGCATCATTACTCGTAGCTCTAAAAATGGGTGTGATTAATAGAACAATGGGAATTATTTTGGCCATAGCATATGTGGCTTTTCTTGTGGCTACTTTGTTTATTTGAGCAATTTTCATGCCTGAAATTTGATATTTTTGTTGAACGAATTGTTTTAGATTGAACTTGCCTTGATTTTTTCTACTTTAATTGATGGTGTTATTGATGGAAGTGATGCCCATTGGAGAACACTCTTTTCATTATTTCCAATGTCTGAAATGGTTTCAAATAATTTTGGTAAATTATGAATAATTCTCACTGATTTTCCAGGACTCTTGATTTTACCATCTTCAATAATTCTTATTCCACTTCTGGCAGTACATGAAAAATCTCCCTTGATGGGATTAACTGCATAAGTGTACCATAACCTTCCAACAAGTAATCCTTTTTTGGTATCTTTTATCATGTCTTCTTGAGATACACTTCCGGATTTTATCTGCAGGTTATGAGGCATTGAAACTGGAATTGATTCGGCACTTCTTCCCATGGGTGAGCCGGGTCTTGAGGCATTACCTGTTGTGTTTCTCCCTTCTTTGAAACTATCAAAAAGATTACAGTATGTATTTGTAAACACGCCTTTATCCACTAATGTGTTGATTTCTGTTTTTATTCCTTCATCATCAAAGGGCTTTGATCCAATGCCTTGAGATACATGTGGATTATCTACCAAATTAAAATTATCTACTGCAATTTTTTCTTTAAAACTATTGGAAAAACAACTCTTCTTTTCTGAGAATGTCTTGAAATTAAAATTTGATGAAACAACAAATGCTAAAAGTTCTCCAACAGAATATGGCTCAAAAATAATTGCATATTCCCCACTTTCACATTTTTGTGGGTTAATTGATTCAACACACATTGTTTTTGCATCGCTACTTATTTGTTC
The DNA here is from genome assembly GCA_030611185.1 of Nitrososphaerota archaeon. Lineage (GTDB taxonomy): Archaea > Thermoproteota > Nitrososphaeria > Nitrososphaerales > Nitrosopumilaceae > Nitrosomaritimum. The sequence continues at coordinate 3,450 of JAUWQG010000060.1, read as the reverse complement.
AGTAGAAAATTGGTCCAAAGTGCGACAACACCCTTGACCTATTCCTGAAACTTCTGAATTACCAATCTGAGAATCAGCATTAATAATTCCTGACACATAAGTTCCTTTATCTGTGGCTGATAGGCCATTAGAATTTACAATTTCAAAATTTTCAGAAACTATGTTAAGTGAGCCTGATATCGTACTTATTTTAGGGTCTAATGTGTAGTTTATCATATCTTGTGCGATATCTGTTGCATCAGATCCTGATATTTCTTCTAGTTTTTTATCATAAACTCCTTCCAGGTTATTTTTTGATTTTAATTCTCCTGGGAGGGACTTCCAAAACTCTCTTGGCTTTAGATGTGATATTGTTTGAAGGGAGTCTTCAATTGATTTTTGAATTATGCTATCATCACTTGTTTGAATTGAGGCTATTTTTTTATCATGAATTATTCTGATTCCGTAATTCTCATCCAAATTTTGTTTTAGCTCAAAAATTTCTGAATCTGTAATTCGAACTGTTGTTATTTTTCGTTTAACATGTACAATTTCACATTCATCAATTTTTAATTTTCTTGAATATTCTAATGCCTTATCTAAGGCAGACAACTATTCTTCCCTAGGATTTTCGTATTTGTATTTGGCTATCTTAATTAATTCCGTGTAGGATCCAAATTTTGAAACATCTTTAATTTTGTCTAGTTCTTCTTCTGGGTCATTTAATTTTTCAAATTTTCTTAAAATTTTATAATTGGTATTTCTTTCTGCTGGAATTCTTCCTATTTCTCTTACTGTTCGCTTGATTTCTTTTGGTCTTAATAGCTGTCCGTGTTCAGATCCTGCTGATGTTGAAATACTTTCATTAATCAAAGTTCCACCAAAGTCATTCGCTCCCCACATTAGCAAAAGTTGTGACATTTTCTGACCTTCTTTTACCCATGACATTTGGATGTTGTCAATGTAGTTGTTTAGCATAATTCGTGAAATAGCATGAGTCAACAAAACTTCTTTTCCACTTCCGCCCTGTCTTATCCCTTCATGTAATTGATTTTTGTACATTGGAGCTTCACTGGCAATAAAATCAAGAGGTACAAACTCTGTAAATCCTCCTGTCTCCTTTTGAATCTCTCTGATCTTTGCAATGTGGTCTACTCTGTCTTTTGCAGTCTCAATGTGACCAAACATCATAGTGGATGTGGTATTAATTCCAATTCTATGTGCCGTTTTGATAACCTCAATCCAATCCTTCACGCTTATTCTCCCGGGAGAAATCTTATCCCTCAATTCTTGATCCAAAATCTCAGCGGCTGTCCCTGGCAGAGTGTTTACTCCCGCATCTTTTAGTCTCTTAAGGTACTCTTCAATTGAGGTGTTTGATCGAGTTGCACCATAAAGCACCTCTTCAGGGGAAAATCCGTGAATGTGAATGTCTGGAATCTCTTTTTTTATTGCTCTGCAAATATTTTCGTACAAATCTCCTTCCATATCTGGTGGTAGACCTGCTTGAATGCATACTTCTGTTGCTCCTAATTGGTGTGCCTCTTTTGCCCTGCGTACAATCTCTTCTGTAGGGAGAAAATATCCTTCTTCTTCTCTAAAATCTCTACTAAATGCACAAAATCCGCATTGCTTTATGCAAACATTGGTGAAATTGATATTTCTATTAACTACATATGTTACAATATTTCCAACTCTTCTTCTTCTAAGCTCATCTGCGGCCATTCCAACCAAATGAAAATCAATTCCTTCAGAATTATAAAGTGCAAGCCCTTCTTCTGCTGATATCTCTTTTTCTGATAGTGCTTTGTTTAGAATATCTGAAACAATAGGATCTGCATTTTTAAACAAAGAATCAATATTTACACTCATCTCCAATATTCCTCCTTTACCAACCCTTCTTCATCTTCAATAAATGACATCTTGTCTCTTAACTCTTTGCTAATAAATGAAAAAAATTCTGGATATATTGGAAATCTACATTTTAAATCAAATCCTGCGTTTTCAGAATTTTCATCTATTTTTTTTATCTCTGGCCAAGAAAACTCTGGATTTACATAATCTGGGGTAAGCGGAGATACTCCTCCCCAATCGTTAATTCCAACTGACAGGAAACTTTGGTAAGATTTTGGCGATAAATTTGGTGGAATTTGGATGTTCATCTCTGGCATGATAATTCTAGATAAAGCCACAATAATTTTGAAATAGTTTTCCTCAGCTGATGGAAAATCACTCATCTTTGTATCTTCTTTAGGTTGAAAGTTTTGTAAAATTATTTCTTGTATATTTCCATATTTCTCATGTATTTTTTTTAATGCAAAAATTGAATCAATAACCTCTTCTGATGTTTCTCCAATTCCTACCAGTATTCCAGTTGTCATGGGGATTTTTAATTTTCCAGAATTTTCTAACACTTCTAATCGAGCTTTTGGTTTTTTACTTGGAGCCAAATAATGCGGCATACCTTTTTGTGAAAGTCTTTCACTGCTATTTTCTAACATCAATCCCATGGATACATTTGTTTTTTGAAGTTCTTTCATTTCATCAATAGTGAGATTTCCAGCGTTTGTATGTGGAAAGAGTCCTTCTTCTAGCGCCCACTCTGAAGCATGGATTAGATATTCTGCGGTTGATTTGAAGCCATTTTCTTTAAGCCAGTCTTTTGCTTCTTGGTATCTTTGTTCTGGCCTTTCTCCTGTTACAAATAATGCCTCGACACATCTGTGTTTTTTAGCAAGACTCAGCATTTGTTTTATCTCTTGTTTTGACATTAAGGATAGTTTTGTATCTGTTGGCTCTGCCTTGTATGTGCAATAAGTGCAGGTGTCTTTACACATGTTTATTATATTGAAAAAGGCTTTTTTTGAAAATGTAACAGTATTTCCTTTGTACTTTTTTCTTAGGTTCTGTGCTGTTGAGAATAACTCTGATGGATTTGTTTTTGCATCTTGATAAATTTGAAGAGCACCAGAATATGAGATTATTTTATTTTCTAGAACACTGTTTAAACTTTCAGAGTTTAAGACAAGATTGTTCAATAGAAAAATGCATTTTTAGAAGTATTTAATGTTGTATTGCCTTATTCGCCGTTTGGTCTCTCACCTAAAACAATGGTGAAATTAGATGTACGTCCATCTCGTAGAATTTCTAAAATCAAATCATCTCCAACAGATTTTGCCCTTTGTAAATGAATTAAAATATCTGATATTTTTCTAACTTCTACCCCGTCAACTGATAGTATGATGTCTCCTCCAATGGTATATTGAACACCATCTATCTCTTCAATATTTTCAGAGCCATGTAGTCCTGCTTTTGATGCGGGGCTATCTGGAATAACTGTAACTACCAAAAACCCTACAGCATCATTCAGGCCCAAAACTTTTGCCAAGTCAGGATCAATATCTCTTCCTGAAATCCCAATCCATGGATGTTTGTATTCTCCGTTTAGTATTAGACTTGGAACAATCTTGG
>JAUWQG010000089.1 GCA_030611185.1 Nitrososphaerota archaeon | reverse complement strand
TTTACTCTGAGAAAACCAAAAGGATTCTAATTTAATTTTGCAGATGGGTAAGAACCAAGAGTTTTCATAAACAATGTTTTATTTTTAATTTTTTCAAGCATCTTTAAAATTTGAGGATTTTTTGCATGTCCTTCAAAATCTACATAAAAATTGTATTCCCAGTTTTTTGATTTTGTAGGTCTTGATTCAATTTTAGTTAAATTGACATTGTAACTATGAAAGTTTTCTATTATTCTGAATAGAGATCCTGGTTCATGTTTTATAGAAAATATAATAGAAGTTTTATCACTCCCTGTTTCATCACTGATTTTTTTGGATAATACTAGGAATCTTGTATAGTTATTGAGCTTATTTGCAATATTCTCTGATACTATGGGCATTTTGTAAATCTGAGAGGCTGTTTTACTAGCAATACATGAAACATTTTTTTTGTTTATTTCTTTGATAATTTTTACACTTCCTGCAGTATCATAAGTTGGAACAGTTTTCATATTATTTTTTTGAATAAAATCTCTACATTGTCCTAACGCTTGAGGATGAGAATATACAGTATCAACTTCTTCTAAACTCCCATTTCCAATTAAACAGTGTTCTATTCTATGATAAATTTCCCCCATTGCATTTAGAGATGTAGAATATAACAAATCATAACTTTCTCCAACACTTCCTTCCAATGAATTTTCGACTGGTAAAACTGAATAATCTGTATTGCCAGAGATCGTACTTTCTAAAACTTCTGTAAATGTTGAAAGTGGTACTGTTTCAATATCTTCAGCAAAAAATGATCGAGCAGCTGCTTCACTATATGCTCCTCGTTCCCCTTGGAACGAAACTTTTATCATTTTTTATTCTCTCAGATGAAAAAATTCACTTTTGCCAAAGTCTGATGAAAGTTTTCTTTCATCAATCCATGAACATTCAGTACATTTTATAGCATCACGCATGGTAACAACTTTTCCACCACACTTTCGACATTTTGTAAACAATACCCCGAGTTGTGGTTCATCTATTGCTGCATGTATAGTTCCATTAAGATGATTTAAAATTTTTAGAGTAACAATATCATTTACCAAAGCCACATTCTTTTTTCTAAGATTTCTAATAGAGCAAATACATTCTACTTTTGATGTTGTTGGCTTTCCATTAATGTAATCAATCGTTACTGCAATCATTGAAGACATTGCAGCAGCAACAGTACCAATCACGATATCTCCTACTTTTGGTATCGATAACATTTTGGGATGTTTTATACTGGCTACACGGGTTGTTTTGTCAAGGTTTTTTTCGCCAACAGTAGACGCACGCACCATATCACCATCATCAAAAGTATTGTATCCAGCCTCATATTCTTCAATTGATGCTATTTTATCACCAGGAAATGTGGCTGTCTCAGACATGCTGTGATCTCTCTTTTTGTGATTATAATTGTTTGTGGTTCTTGAATTAGGTAAATCATATAACTTGAAAAAAATCCCCAAATTCATGAAAGCCTTAGTGTATGATGAGTATACAACAGATGATGATTTTTCCAAAATTTTAAAAATTAAAGATATTCCTGAACCAAAACCAAGACCAAATGAAGTTATTTTTAAAGTAAAATCTGCTGCCTTAAACTATGACGATATTTGGGGCATGAGAGGGAAACCCCTTGCAATTCCTTTACCACATATCTCTGGAACAGATGCAGCCGGAGAAGTAATCGCTATTGGCAAAGAAGTAAAAAATATCAAGATTGGAGATAGAATTGTATCTCATGGAAATATGTCATGTCGTATTTGCAAAGCTTGTACTGATGGACGAGAATACGATTGTCAAAAGAGAAAGATATGGGGGTTTGAAACAGGTCCACTTTGGGGAGGATATTGTGAAATTACTCATCTTCCAGAAGTTAATGTTGTAAAAATTCCTGAAAATGTAACTTACGATGAAGCAGCAGCTGCATCAATGACTCTTTTAACATCCTGGCATATGTTAGTAGGTAGAGCAAAAATTCAACCTGGTCTATTGGTTTTAGTTATGGGTGGAAGTTCAGGTATTGGGAGTTACGGAATACAGATTGCAAAATTATTTGGTTGTACTGTAATTGCCACTGCAAGTCCAGATAAATTAGATAAATTGTTAGAGTTGGGAGCAGATTATGCTGTAGATCATAGAAAAGATGATTGGAGTAAAGAAGTTCGGGAAATTTCTAAAAAAATTCCCAAACCATTTGGTGATATACCTGGAGTCGATGTAATTTTTGAGCATATTGGAGGTACACATTGGAACAAAGAATTGACCTTGCTAAAATATGGCGGAACAATTGTAACTACTGGTGCTACTACAGGATACGATGCAAAAACAGATTTGCGACATATTTTCTTTAAAGGAATTAACATTTTAGGCTCAACACAAGGAACTCGGGCGGAATTAGAACAAGGATTGTATTGGATGTCTAAGGGGAAAATTAAATCAATAATTGATTCTGTATATTCCTTAGAACAAGCATCTGAGGCTCACACAAAAATGCTCAAAGGAAAGGGTCTTTTTGGAAAAATCTTAATGAAACCCTAAAACTCCTTAAATTATGACATCCAACCCAAAAATCAATTCGATTTTAGATGAGGCAAATAGATTATTTTTACTAGGTAAACTTCAAGAAGCAATTTCTTATTATGATAAAATTCTTGAGGAAAACCCAAATCATTTGGGATGTCTAAATAACAAAGGATACGCACTTAGCAAATTGAAAGATTATGATTCTGCTTTACAGTGCTATGATACAGCATTGAAATTAAACCCTAACGATCTTCCTGTATTAGTAAATAAAATCTCCTCGTTAAGAAAAAATGGAGATCTAGTAAGTGCTCTTTCTAACTGTGATAGAATATTAGAATCTAATCCAAATTACAACATTGCTCTATATCATAAAGAAAGAATTCTACTTTCCATGAAAAAATTTGAAGCATCAGTAGTTTGCTGTGACAAAATTTTGGAAGATTATCCTAAGAATGGAGATGTTCTTTTTGACAAATCTTGTAATCTTGTCATGCTATCTAAATTAGATGAGGCACTTGATAATTTAGAAATTTCAATATCTCAAGGTATACAATATAAAATTAAGGCAAAAAAATCTAAATTTTTTGAAAAGCTAAATGATAATCAAAGATTTCAAAGTTTGATTTCATAATTTTATAACCAATGAGGCAGCTCAAGATATTCTTCTATGTTTTCATTTCTTAATAGTTTCAAAAGAGCATTACCTTGAGGAGAGGATAAAACAGGTTTGTCAAATTGATTATCAGTTGATATTCTAGGACATGCTACTTGAATGAAGGCATCTATTCCCTTTAGATTGTTTAATCTTTCACTTGTGATATCAGTTAAGGCAAATAATTGAACTGTTTTCCCTTCTTTTTCTAAATCTTTTTTGAACTGTAATGCAAATAATTTAGATAATTGTCCTTCTTTGAGTCCCACAATTATTCCAAAGGATTTAGCATCAACTGCTTTGTAAATTGCAAGAGTTGCTTTCTTTTTTAATTTCTGTGCAAATTCTGTGACTTCTCTTACTTCATTAAAGTAGGGATCCAGCACATATGTTGGCATATTAGTTGATAGAGCGATTCCAGATGCATGAAAATTACTTTGACCTAAGAAGACGTATGCATCTACATCTTTTTTGAGTTTTGTTACTGGGTAAAATTCACATCCAAACACTTGACCATCATTTAATTGTCCACCACCTTTTCCAATCTTAACCTTAACCCCATTATTTGTAAAAATTTCTTCAACCTTTTTCATTTGATGAAGATGTTGACTATCAGTTACTAGTCCAATTATTTTTCCTGATAAAATTCCTGCACATTTTTTTGCAACATCATCAAACTTTACATCATCAAACGCATCAATTAAAATTACATTTTTCTCAATTGATTCAGTGTTAATCGTGTGACCAATGTTAAATTGAATTCCAGTTCCTAAAATTTTCCCTGCATTTGAATTCAAATCACACGTTCCCCAGGTAGTATCAGCTAAAACATAGGCTGGAATTCCAAATTTTTCTGTAATATTTATTGCAGTTTGTTGAATTTGAGGCAAAATCCCATCAGGACCATTAAGGGAAACTGAACCTGGCTGTTTTTCCTCAATTTCTTTGAAGATTCGCTCTTCATCTACTATTATCAATTCAACTACGAATGCAGTGATTTTAATTTAAACCAATTGTAAAACTCGACAACTAAAAATGGCTGTAGTTGGCTAGTGAATCAATGGATACTGCTTGTACGCTTCATATTGGCTTTGATGATACAGATTCTCCAAAAGGTATGTGTACCACCTTTTTGGCATACAAAATTGTAGATTATTTAAAAAAACAAAATTCAGAATTTCTAGATTTTCCGCGATTAATTAGATTTAATCCAAACATTCCTTGGAAAACCCGCGGTAATGGAGCAGTATCCCTTAAAATTAAAACAAAAAATCCCACTAAAATCAAAAATAAAATTAAAAATTTTGTTTCCAAATATTCTGATACCAAAAATGGAGCAAATCCTGGGTTAGTTTTTTATGAAAACAAGACTGTCCCCGCACATTTTACCGATTTTAGCAAATTAGCATTGTGGCAATTGATTAATAGAAATCAAGCAAAAAAATTTGCGTCAAAAAATAATCTTG
>JAUWQG010000065.1 GCA_030611185.1 Nitrososphaerota archaeon | reverse complement strand
TAAAATGACACCGGCCAAAAGCTGACCTCCATTTTGCCATGTTCTATACCCCTCATATTCAATCCAAAATTCCAAAGTATCATCCTCTTCACCTGAAGCAAACAGATTTTGGTTTTCTATTCCAATTGCCTCATCAAGATAAGGTTCAACTAAAACCAAATTTGCCGAACCGTGAACTAATCCTGCAAACGCACCGGAGACTAGAACAATTATTAGAAAAATAGATGATTTCATGAAGTTAATTCCTAATGGCAAGGAAACCCAGCTGCGTGTCGCATGTCATGGGTTAGTTCATGGATGTATAGATCTTCAAATGCTTGCTCACCAAAAGCAACACTGAAAATGTGTCCTTGGTCAAATCCAACTAGGAATAATCCAGCTGCAAAAACAAAAGCTAAGGCAACAATTGCAATAATTGGAACACCGCTTTTAGACACGTTAATTTGTCTTGATTGAGACATGACCGTATTCTCGAAAAAATCTATTTAAGTTCTTGGATGATTTATCCAATTTAAATACCATCGAGGCTAAAAAATCAATCTGCAACAACAAATTAAGATCTTACAAAATATTGTTTCCAGAAAGGGATCAAGTAAGGTTTTGACTTTCAGTATTCCTCATGTGTTCAAGGCTTTACAATTACTTTGTTTAGAAAAATTTGTGAGTAGATCAAAGTTTTGTAAAGAACTACACCTAGGAGAAGGTGCGATAAAAACTCTAATTCTACATCTTAAAGACGCAAAAATGGTAGACACTACAAAATCGGGAACATATCTCACAGTCAAAGGTAAAAAATTTTCAGAGTCACTAAACAAAGTGATAAAAAAAGAATGTAAATTAAATAAATCAAAAATTACTCCAAGCAAATACAGTCACGCTATCATCTTAAAAAATTATTCAAGTGCGATAAAAACAGGGTTAGAGCAAAGAGATTATGCAATTTTGTATGGATCTTCTGGATGCATAACTTTGCTATATCAAAATGATAAGTTTGTGTTTCCAGGTGAAGGCAGAGATTGTTTAGAAGATGATCTAAATACTCGAACCAAACTTTATGAGAATCTCAATCCAGAGGAAGGGGATGTAATTATCATTTCATCCTCAGATGATCCTTTTGTATCTGAAGTATCTGCAAAAAATTCAGCACTATGGACTTTGGCCACCAACTAAGGAAGATTTTTACAGGTTTCAATTTTTATCAAAATAATGTCAAACATGTATCTCCTGATAATTCCCATAATAATTGGAATTGCAATAGGTGGAGTTATGGCATTTTATCCAGAACCAGAGCAAAATTCTGAATTGTTAACTAAAACAAAATTAATCCAAGATGGTTCACCGGTCTTAGGGAATCCTTCAGCACCGATTACAATTTTAGAATGGGGAGATTACCAATGTACATTTTGTTACAGATTTCATGATACAACTCTCAAAACATTAGAGACAGATTACATCCAATCAGGTAAAGTAAATCTAGTTTTCAAAGACTTTCCATTAAATGGTCCAGATTCAATTCTTGCTGCAGAGGCATCATATTGTGCAGATGATCAAGGAAAGTATTGGCAATACCATGATGAATTATACAAAAATTGGGGAGGTGAAAAAACAGGTTGGGTTACCAGATGGGCACTTAATGCATTTGGAACCACGGTAGGATTAGATTTGGATAAATTCAACCAATGTCTGGATGAACACAAATACAAAGATAAAGTGAATTTACTTTATCAATTTGGAAAAGATCTTGGAATTGATGCTACTCCGTCATTTCTAATTTTCAACGGTGAAAAAATTATCAAAATAAGAGGAAATCAACCACTAGAAACATTTCTTAGGACAATTGATGAATTATAATATCTAAAAAAGTATTGAAGATCAAATAAAATAATTTTAAGTTTATTCAAATTGTTATATCATTTCCAGAATACTGTGGGGTCTTTTTTGGTATGTCAAATATCTCCAAAGATTCTAAATATGAAAGATGTTTTGAGATGGATTCATCATCTCCAAACGATATTAGTATTCGATCATCATGCTCAAGCACATATTGAGAAATATCAGAATAATATTTCTCCCCATTAACATAAGAAACCAGTGATTGATCTGGGCCATTACAGAACCTAGTAATTTTAATTTCTGAAAATTTGTCATTATCCAATATTATACAATCTACTGTGACTGTCATTCCAAATGAGGCAAACAACATATCTAATGGAACATCAGTGGCATGCTTGTGAATGATGTGTGGGTTATGATTCTCAAAGTGGATGTATCTGCTTGAAACTTGAAATTGTGACAAGCCAAAATTTAGCTGTTCATCATCCACAAAAACTACTATTGCAGCATGAGCATGTTCACTGCCATATTCCCCTACACCATACTGGTTTGCTAATCTTTTTTCAGGATCAATATTGAGAGTTTTTTGAATTATTCGTGAATCAATCTCATTTTGGTTAACAAAATAGTATGAAAAGAATCCAGTCGAGACAATCAGAAAAGCTATCACAGTTACCAATATTGCCCTGTTTTTTGGTTTTGGTTTGAAGGAGTCTACTCCATAATACTCTGAATTACTCTCCTCAAAGCGTCCAGGTAGGCTGTAATCTGAACTGAGACCTTTAGGGAGAGTTTTTTCATTATTTTCAGGCAATCATTAATCTAAAGAATTTGATTCTATAAATTTCCTAGAGTTAACCAATGTGAAATCAAAAATAGGAATTCATTATCATTCTCAAAAATAATTTTAAATTAATGAGTTTTATTTTTTACCCAATACTTTACCGACCAAACTTAATATTCACATAATCACGAGAAATTGCAAATGGGTAAGATTGACATTGAAAAACAAGATTCAGTCAAGATGTATAAAATTAGAAAAACACTTGATGATTTAACTGAAAAGGTAGGTCACGGAACTGAGTTAATTACAGTATACATTCCAAAGGGAAAACAACTTCACGAAATAATCAGTACCCTAAGAGAAGAACAAGGTACTGCCGATAACATAAAATCAGATTTAACTCGAGGACATGTAGTAGATTCTTTAGGAAAAGTAGTTCAAAGATTAAAACTATACAAAAAAACACCTGAGAAAGGACTAGTGATTTTCTGTGGTGCTTTTTCTCCAGAACAAGGAGGGCCTCTAGGAAATGAAGTCGTAGAAATTTACGAAATAGAACCTCCCAAAGATTTGAAACAATATCTTTACAGATGTGATGATCATTTTCATGTAGATATTCTCAAAAATATGCTAAAGGATGACAATTTGATTGGATTTATCGCAATTGATGCAAAAGATTGTGGATGGGGACTTTTACATGGTGAAAAAATTGAGGTGCTCTCACAGACAGGCTCAGGCGTTGCAGGAAAGCACAGACAGGGAGGTCAATCTGCAAAAAGATTTCAGAAATTAAGAGAAATGGAATTGACTTATTTTTACAATAGGGTAGCTGAAACATCAAGAGAGTATTTTATTGATATTTATCCAGTTAAAGGATTGATAATTTCCGGACCAGGTCCTACTAAAGAGGATTTTATCAATGGAAGTTATTTAGAATATAGACTTCAAAACATGATCATAAACACAATAGATGCATCATATGCTGGGGCTGAAGGAATTAGAGAAGCATTTTCAAAATCTCAAGATATTTTGTCCGATTTTAGAATGGTAGAAGAGAAAAAAATGGTTGAAGATTTATTCAGACATATCAATTCAAATTCTGGACGTGGGGTGTATGGATTAAAAGACATTATTGAATTGTTACAAAATAATGTAGTTGAAACATTGATCATAACTGATGACACAAATTTGCACAGAGTGGAAGGAAAATGCAAAAGATGTCAAAATATTCAAGAAGAAATTATTGAACGTCCTCAAGTAATTCCAAAAAAGACACAGTTTACAAGTAATCCCTGTCCTAGCTGCAATGCAATGGAAGTGGAAGTAAGCGAAAGAGATATTGTAGATTATTTAGCTTTGATTGCTGCAAAGACTGGAAGTAAAATTGAAGTGATTTCAGGTAGTGCAGAATATGGGAATATGTTATCGAGTCTGGGAAAAGTAGGCGCAATCCTACGATACAACCCAGGGTATTCTAAGTGATTGATTTTTTAATTTTTTCTGCTAGTTTTTCCAATTCAGCATCATCTTCAATTGAGCGTTTAGTCCAAACCGTCCCCTTGTGATTATATCGTGGAATAATGTGAATATGAACATGAGGAATGATTTGTTTTGCAGCCCTTCCATTATTTTGGCCTAAACTAAAGGCGTTAGCTCCTGTGGCACCTAAAATGGCCTTTGCTATTTTTGGTACGACTGAGAACAATTCACCTACGGCATCAGTTTGCATGTCAGTTATTTTTTCATGATGTTCTCTTGGGATAACTAAACTATGGCCAGTATCAATTGGGTATTTGTCTAAAAAGGAAATATGTAGATCGTCTTCATAAATTACATGTCCGTCTCTCTTCCCAGATAGAATATCACAAAAAATACAATCCATAATTAATTAACGATTTTTAATTTTATTTATTGTTTGATCATCGAACAGTTAATTAAGGTAATTTTTGAAATTTCAACATCAAATGGGCCGAAAAGAAAGAAGAGAAAGAGAGCAAAAACGTGAAAACTATGCTACTCAAAGATCTTCTGAAAAAAGAAAAAACACCCTAATTGCAATCGGGGTCTTTGCAGTTATTGCAGTAATCGTAGGTTATGCCGTATACATATTTGTATTTGAGTATTCTCAATCCGCTCCTGGCGGTCCAGAAGATGCAGGGCCTCTAGGTAGTGAGCACTCCCATGCAGGAATTCTAGTCAAAGTATTTGGAGATGCATTTGACTTTTCAGCACCAGCTTATCAAATCAAATCTGCCTGGATTCACTTTGAAGGAAATGACGGATCAACAATTCACAAACATGCAACAGGAGTCACACTAGGATACTTGTTTCAAACATTAGCACTGGGATTAGATGACCAATGTTTTGAATTCCAAGATGGAAGAAGTTTCTGTACAGATGACACATATTCTTTAAGATTCTTCGTAAATGGTGAAGAAGTTTCAGATGTTATAGATTATGAGATTGTAGAGGATGATAAAATTCTAATATCATATGGAGCTGAAACACCTGAAGAAATTGAATCTCAAATACTAGAATTAGAAGCAATGCAACTAATCAAATAATTCAAATGAATTATTTTTAGCATAAAATTATTTTTTAGATAACTCTTCTTCGGTGGTAAACTTTGCTGTATTGTCAAAAAACATGTAATACCCACACTTTATGCATCTTAATACTACTAATGCAGTAGTAAGAAATTCTTTATTTTCAAACTGTCCACTTAGTTTTACATTTTCTCCAGCAATCTCAGCCTTGTTGCTTTGACACACAGGACATGAGAGAGTTTTATTTTCCATCAGAAATATTGATTTGTTTAAGAATTTAAACGCTTAACGGTAAAAATAGATTGTATAATTTTAATGATAATTTCAAAAATGTTGACAAAAGTTTAGACCTTTATGATGATTTGAAAGTGTTAACGAGTTTATCGACAAAGAGTAAAAAGACACTT
>JAUWQG010000147.1 GCA_030611185.1 Nitrososphaerota archaeon | reverse complement strand
ATATCTCTGGGAACAACTTGATGGAGAACCAATGGAATTGTCATCGTATACAGTTCCAACTCCACAATTTATGGCTCCTGAAGTAGAAAATGGAATGATCAAAGTTTTAACATTTCAACTAACTGTAACTGATCCATTTGGTGCACAAAGTTCTGATGCTGTTGAAATTATAGTTAATCCTGTCAATCATGTCCCAGTAGTTAGTGCTGGGCGAGATAAGATAATTTTTCCATCCATTAATGCAATAACCCTGGTTGGCAGCGCAGTGGATGCTGATGATGATCCATTGACTTTTGCTTGGGAGCAAACAAGTGGTCCTCAAATTAAAGTAACAAATACTGATTTAAGATATCTTACAATTATTTCTCCTTCTATTGATTTTTCAAACTTTACACCGATGACTTTCAAACTTACTACGGATGATGGTTTTGGAGGAATTGCAAGTGATTCTGCAACGGTATATCCATATCATGCACTTTTAAAAAATAGATTAATCTCAATTGATGCTGGCCCTATCCAAACTGTAAGAGAGGGTGAAGCTGTTACAATGGATGTAACTGGTGAAACATTAAGTGGCAAACCAATAAGCTATTCATGGGCACAATTGATTGGTTCCTCAGTTTCTTTAAACACCTATGTTGGTGACCAAGTTCAATTTACAGCCCCTGAAATTGGTGATGTTAGTTCAGAATTACTTTCATTCCAGGTTACGGGATACTCTGAAGGCGCCGGATGGGCATCTGACCTTGCAATGGTGAAGGTTCTTCCATTTGATGGACCTCCAACTGCCGATGCTGGACCTGATCAAATTGTACCTCAAAATATTTTTGTAAATCTGGTAGGTAGTGGAACTGACCCAGAAGATACTAAACTAAAATTCCAATGGTCACAAAAATCTGGAAGTGAAGTAATTCTATACCAAAGATCTTTGGAAGAAGTTTACTTGGTTTCTCCATTTATTGAAAGTGATTCTGAGGAATTAGTTTTTGAACTTAAAGTAACCGACTCTGATGGAAACTTTGATATTGATGAGGCAACAGTTACAGTAACCAAACAAAACCATCCACCAAGGGCAAACGCAGGACCTGACAGAAGAATTGTAAGTGATTCAGAAGTTACTGTTAATGGTATAGGTGTTGATCCAGATGGTGATGAGATAACATATTCTTGGAAGCAAATTTCTGGAGATGGTGTGATCTTTAATGGCTCTAGTGCCTCAATTTCATTTACCGCACCACATGTTTCATCAGGTGATACAAAACGTGTAATATTGCAATTAACAGTAACTGATACCCTAGCACAAAGTGATTCTGATAGACTAACTCTAATTATAGTTCCAGAAAACAACAAACCAACAGTTGATGCAGGACCTGACCAAGTAATTGATGAAAATACTATAGGAAGTGTATTTTGCTCTGCATTTGATGTTGAAAACGACCCATTAACTTACACCTGGACATCGGCCTCTAGTGATTTGACAATGCACAATCTATCAAACCCAGGCACTACATTTACCGCACCAAGCGTAGTTAATTCAAAACAAGTAGAATTAACTTGCAGTGTTTCTGATGGAACATTTACCGTGTCTGACAGTTTAACAGTTACAGTTCAAAATACATTATCATTACCAATTGTAGCAAATGCAGGACCTGATCAAATTGTAAATGAAAAAGTCAAAGTAAACTTGGATGGTAGCAACAGCTTTGATCCTGAAAACCAATCACTATCTTACATGTGGACTCAAACCTCAGGTGAAAGTATTGTAATTGATTCTTCCAGCAGTGAAAAAACCTCATTTATGAGCCCAACTGTCGCAAATAATGAAATTAAGGTATTGGTCTTTGAGTTAAGAGTTTATGATGACAATGGACGAGAAGGATTTGATACTGTAGTGATTACAGTGGATCCTGTTAATGCACCACCAACTGCAGAAGCCAGTGCAATTCAAGAATAATTTTAACTAGTATATTTCAAAATTATTTTGAAAATTTATTGTTTAGTTTTTAATTTTACAAATCTAATATTTAATTAATTGATTCCCCAACTTGTTTTATTTGCGGGAATAATTTTAAGAAATGGTGCTTCCATCTCCTTCCAAGGATCTTCTTGAACCCATTTGAATTTTTTAAAAAATAACTGGTAAATTGAATCAAATTCTTCTCCTTTCTCTATGATGTTGACTTTTCCTTGAATACAAATTGCTTTATGTTCTCCAGGTTTGTACTGATCAATTACTAAACCTGTGTTGGGATTTTTCTTTATGTTTTGAAATGATCTTGTCTTATAATCTGTAGCAACCACGATACAGTCTTTGTAAAAAATGTAAGATACTGGTTTTACATGAGGCATATCATCATGGCATGTTGCAATCCTTGCCTCCTCTAATGACTCAAGAAATTTGATTTCTTTTTCTGAGCATTTTAGCAATTGAATATCCTTTCACGAATTTGTGGGATATTTTTGTATACGATATCTCTGACTTTAATTTGGTCCTCTGGTGTTGGTGCCTCTTTTTGTGCACTAAGAACCGCTCCACTCAAACCCAAAGCCATTCCCATAATCATTCCATATACGAACTCTTTTGGATCCTCTACCTTTAGAGTCTCTTTGTTTTCTTTAATTTCACCCATGTATGCTGGAATAGTTGAAATTGCACCATTAATTGTCTGCTCGATTATTGTTTCTAATTCTTCATCATTCATATGTTGGAATTAAAATAATTATTAATAAATCTGCACCCAAGATTATACAACTTGTTATACTCTACCGTTTCTTATTAACCAAAAACAGTACAGAATCATCAACATGAGTTACTTGGATACAAGTATAACAAGAGCCGAGTTAGAATTTGTCATTCTAGAAACCCCAATGGAAAAACACAAGACGAGGTCATACAAGAGCACGCTAATTCAAAGGACGGGGTTTTGGTTTCTTCATAGCTTTGGCAAGGAG
>JAUWQG010000074.1 GCA_030611185.1 Nitrososphaerota archaeon | reverse complement strand
CCAATAATTTCTATCTCTTCAGTGCCTTCAGGGAACTTTAGTGTGATTGTTCTTTCATTTCCAGTTTTTGTCTCATCAAAGTCTACTTCGACACCATCAATTACTACAAAAAAGTCATCATCTTCTTCACCAAATTTTGCATCAATAACTTCTCTAGGAAGTTTAATTGCCAAGGTTCCATCAGAAATAGAATCAATTTGTACTATCAAAGATTTGGCTTCCGTATCTGGAAATACTTGATTAATTACACCACCTGAAATTGCATATGTTAATTCAAAATCACTGCCTTGAACATTAATTGGTTTTTTTAGTGGAGTTTGGAATCCTTCCTGGTGCTCAAGTTTTCCAATTAACGCTTGTGCTTGGCGAACTTCTTCTGGATCATATCCTAACTCTGCTAGCCGTTTTTTAAACTCTGATTCTGTGATTTGGTCTTCTTTGAATTGGTTAATTACAAATTCATCTTTATCTTGTTGTCTTTGCTCTTGAACAAATTCTTTTGCAGTAACAGTGAAAGTCAAATTTTTTCTAATATCATATTTGTCAGAGAGTTCAATGCCCCATCCAAATTTTATTTCATAGTCTCCAAGTGGTTGGTCCAAGTCAATACACGCTTTGCCAAATCTTTCAGTTGTTTGTCCATTTATTTTAATATCACAAACAGATTCCATCCAACCTGCTTCAACTACTGGATTGGGATTTGAGCTGCTAAACAGTGTGAATGTAATTGTTTTTGGTGCAAACTTGTTTTCACCCACTTCCTCAAAGGAATACAAAGCAAAACAAGTCTCTCCTGAACAGTTGTTTGGAACGTTACTACCAATAGCTGAAACAAATGGCAGATAAACAAAAAATTCTATTCTAGGATCAAGGCCCTCCGGAGCAGATTGCATATCTGTAACTTTTATTTCAATTTCAGTTCCCGGCGGTCCGGAGGTTGGACTCATTGTGATTATAGGCATATGTAACCCCATTGCTTCAGAATCAAATTCAGATTGACCATAAATGTTGGAAAAATTTGAAATTGGAACTAGTAAAAGAATCATCAAGATAACAATTGGTTTTCTAGACAAGTGAGCATTTCTTGAAGGTCATATCTATTTAAACTTCCGTACAATTAAGATGATTCTTTATTTTTCAAAAAAATCTAAACTTTCATTACAGATATCAATTGGGATAAATCATGGGACTGTTTGGTTCAAAAGAAGATCCAGAAGATTTGATGTATCATGCCATGTCACTAATGGAGAAAAACCAACCAAAGGGAGCAATTACATTATTCAATAAAATAATCAAACAAGACCCAAAAAATGCATCAGCCATCTACAACAAAGGTCTGGCCCTAAACCAGATTAAAAAATACACAGATGCAGTGACATGCTTTGATTTACTCCTAGAAATTAATGAGAACGACTCACAGGCATACAACAATAAAGGAATCGCAATGGCGGAAATGGGAGACACTCAGGCTGCAAATGATTGCTATGAGAAGGCAATAAAGGCAGATCCAAAAAATAGTTCATCTTATTTTAACAAAGGAGTTTTGTTAGATAGACTACAAGAGCACGATGAGGCTTTGGAATATCTAGACAAAGCAATTGGCGCTGATTCAAAAAAACAAAATGCAATGTTTTACAAGGGAATAGTTCTTGGGAAAATAAAAAAACACGAAGAGGCATTGAATTGTTTTGATAATGTCTACAAAAAACATCCAGCCCATATGGATGCCTTGTTTCATAAAGGAATAGAGCTTGCAGAATTACAAAGGCATGAAAAGGCAATAGAGATTTTTACAAAAATATTGCTAAAACATAAAGACAATGCAAACATCATCTATGCCAAAGCAAGGAGTAATGCGGCTTTGGGAAATTATTTAGAGGCGATGGACTTGCTAAAAAGAGCTGTATCACTTGACAGTAAAACCATTAGAGAATGGGCAAAAAAAGAAAAAATATTTGAAAAACTTCATGACAATGAGCAATTTAGAAAACTGGTAAAGATTTAAAGAATTTTTTTTCTTACAGCATCTAGTCTTAGCAAACCTACTTTATTTTTAGGACCACTAAGTCTGGCCTCATAGACTGGAAAGTAAACTTGGGTAATTTCTTTTAAAGTAAACTCATCATTTAATTTTCGAATATCAGACTCTAGTGGTTTTTTTAATGATTCTTTTAGTAAATCTACTGCAGAGGCTAAAGTTATTTGTGGATTTTTTACATTGTCAGGATTTTCAGTTAAAATTTTATCAGGATAATTCTCAATTGTTTTTGAATCAATTTTAAATGGAAATTTTACTTCAATGCCATTATGATCAAAGGCCAATTCATCTTCTTCTTCGACAAAAACATGTTCTTCTAAGGCCAAATCAATTTTGTTTTTTCCTCTGTTTCCAACAAATGCACGTTTAAATCCAGATTTTTCTTTAATTGGAAATACTCCACCTCCAAAAGATATTTCCTGGACGTTTGAATCAACAGAAATGGTATGAACTGCTTTTCTATAGTAATCTGCAATGTACTTGCCTGAAACTAACAGCAGGCATTCATGGAATAATTTTATCGAGTCAACATGAACATCTTCTTTTTTGGGTTTCGTTAATAGAGATTTGAAAAGAGATGTTTTTTTATCCTCAATTATTGAAGATGCTTCTTCTTCATCAACAACTTTTCTTAATACTACCGTTTTGGCATCATATTTTTGTGTCAAAATTACAATATAGATGATGAAATCTTGCTATTAAACCAAATGAATCATTTCTACTATTTTTGGAAAAATATAAAACAATAGATTTTGTTTAAAAATACATGGGAAGTAAAAAAAAGACAGGGCATATTGAAAAATTTCTAAAAAGAGCAGACAAGGCCATTGATGAAGGAATTAAAAAAGCAGATGAAATTCTCGATGATGCAGTAGAATTTGGAGGGATGGCTGCAGGTCAAGCTAAAAAAACTAGTTTCCAATTAAGAAGAAAAGCAGAAAAAGAAAGTGAATCATTAAAGAAAAAAGGAGCTGCAAAATTAAATGAGGGGATTTTGGCTGCAAAAAACGCAACATCTAATGTA
Source organism: Nitrososphaerota archaeon (assembly GCA_030611185.1). Lineage (GTDB taxonomy): Archaea > Thermoproteota > Nitrososphaeria > Nitrososphaerales > Nitrosopumilaceae > Nitrosomaritimum. The sequence goes on along the minus strand of JAUWQG010000074.1, from coordinate 2,027 downwards.
GAAGATGATTTGAAAACACTAGAAAAATTAGGTAAATTAAAAAAATCAGGAGTACTCACTGAAAAAGAATTTCAAGAAAAGAAAAAGAAAATACTGGCAAAAATATAGAAATGAAAAAATCAAACATTTACTCTTCAGGGGATCAAAGAAAAATCAATCCAGATTGGTTTACTGCAAGAGTACACATGAAAGATGTATCATCAACAATAAAGTCAAAAGAGCAAGGAATCTATCACGTCTATTTTCACAATGGTGCCAAAACTAAACTTCACGCACATAATGGAAATCAAGTGCTGATTGCCACTAAAGGGGTAGGCAGTCTTGAGATTTTTAGGAGGTATGGGACTACTAAAACCAATTTTAAAATCAAAAGAACTGAAAAAATTAGTTTGAAGGAAGGAGATACAGTATACATTCCTGCAAAAACGTTGCACACTCATGGTTCTATAAATAAAAAAAAGACTTTTTCACATATTGCAATTAATATTTTGCCAAAAAAAAATTCTGAATATAAAACTACATGGTACGAATCAGACTTTAAATCAAGTGTGACAAAAATAGTATAGTCTTCATGTCAGTTCAAAAAAATTCCGAAATACCATATGTTGATGGAAGTGAAGGAACTAAAATCAAACAATACTTTCATCCTCACAATACACTAAATGGAGTAAGATTTAGCTTGGCACAATTTACAATAAAACAAGGAAAAAGATCCCTGCATCATAAATTACAATCCTCAGAAATATACTATATTCTAGAAGGTGTGGGAATCATGATGATAAATGGTGAATCATTTACGGTTGGAAGAGACGATTCGATATATGTTCCACCAATGTCAGAGCAATTCATAGAAAACACAGGTGAGGTGGATCTTAGATTCTTGTGTATTGTGGATCCTGCCTGGAAAACAGAAGACGAGATAATTTTAGAATAAACAACAATTTTGCCTGTAATTGTTTTTAACATATGACAAACATACGAGATTTAGTGAATACATACCAAGCATTACAGACACTAAATGTCAGCTCGGAATCATCCTTTGATGAAATCAAAGTAGCATATAGAAAATTAGCACTAGAGTTCCACCCTGACAAAAATACGGGGGAGCAAGAGGGGATTCAATTTAAAAAAATAACAGAGGCATATCAGACCATAAAAAAATATTACAAAGAAGGAAAAAAGGCAACAATTCCAAATCCCTCAAACAAAACAGAGCAATTTAAAAGAAAACCTCAGTGGGGGGCACCACCAGGGCAAAAACCAGGTGAAACACCAGAAGAAAACTGGGGAAGGTTTACTCGAGAGTTTGAAGAAGGAGATCCTGAATTTTGGAAAGCATATGAAAATAACTTTTGGGAAGAGTACAATGCTCGAATTACACCTGATGGAAGAAATGGAGAGTTTGAGAAGGCCAAAGAACCAAAAGTTCAACCAAATCTATTTGTGGATGTTGATGAGAGTTTATGCATAGGTTGTTGCAGTTGTGAAACCATAGCACCAAATGTTTTTTCAATTAATAAAAATTCCAAAATGAATCCAAAATCATCAGTGATTAATCAAAATGGATCTGGAGTCAACAAAATAATGAGTGCGGCAGAGACATGTCCTACCAAGGCCATTATTGTAGAAAACAAAGACACTAAAGAAAAATTGTATCCTTTTTAGTTAATCTTTTAATTTGTCATAAATTTGACTTAATTCTGAATCTGAAACCTTCAAAGTAGAATCAAACAAACAATGTATCGGACCGCCTGAATCATCAGGACTTCTTGGAACTAAATGTACATGGACATGTGGAATCTCTTGGCCGGCATCTCGTCCATTATGTATTGCAACTAATGTCGCTCCAGTTAATTTGTCAACCCTTGAGATTATTTTGTGTACTGTTGAAAACAAGTCAGAATTCTCCTCAACAGACATGTTTTGAATTTTTTCATGGTGATTCTTTGGAATTACCAATGTGTGGCCTTTAGTTAAAGGAAAAGCATCCAAAAAGGCAAGAGAGTTTTTAGTCTGAGTTATAATGT
>JAUWQG010000052.1 GCA_030611185.1 Nitrososphaerota archaeon | reverse complement strand
TATGTAATTGAGGAAACACGGAGTCCCCCAAAATGATTTCATATTTTTTATTTTAATACACTAACTGTGTCTTAATTCTTAAAAATCAACTTGATAAAAATTAAAAATTTTTTAACTCTTTATAGGCTCACTTTGATTGTTTTAGAGGCCTTTTTCTAAGATTTTCATTAAAGTATATCATCCGAACTGATTTTTTTATTATCAAAATTTATGAAATTTGTGAAAGACAATCATTTGAGCAATAATCTTCTCTCATACTTTGGAATTCTCTTCCACAATGTTTGCACTCTCTAGCTGTTCTCAATAGTCCTTTATGCATTATCTTGCATATAAGATCGATCAAATTTGTTATTATAGTAAAATTATTTTTTCTTACCGATCAGAGTTTAACTTGATTTTCACTATTGTTTAAATCAGGTTATGACATAGATTGTCCATGAGTACTCAAATGAGTTCAGCACGTAGAGGTGTTGCTACAGAGGAGATGAAACAAGTTGCAAAGGATGAAGATGTCACTCTCGAGTGGTTAATTCCAAAAATAGCTAGTGGTGCGATAATAATTCCAAGCAACAATGAAAGAAAACAGAAAATTCACAATGTAGGGATTGGAAAGGGACTAAAAACCAAAGTAAATGTAAACATAGGAACATCTACTCTAAATGTAAATCTTGAAGAAGAAATTGAAAAAGCAAAGATTGCTGTAAAATATCATGCAGATACTATTATGGATTTAAGTGATGGTGGTGACGTAAAAAAAATTCGAAGAACTTTGTTAGAAGAAGCTCCTATCACATTTGGCACAGTTCCAATTTATGAGGCTTATAATTATGGAGTTGAAGTTCACAAAAATCCATTAAACTTAACTGAAGATGATTTTCTAAAAGCATTTGAAAATAATGTAAAAGATGGTGTTGACTATACCACAATACATTGTGGGATTACAAAAGATATAGCAAAACGAATCTTAAAGGTTCAAAGATATGGTGGGGTTGTTAGCAAAGGTGGTACATTAACTGCAGCTTGGATGCTCAAACATGATAAAGAAAATCCTTACGTAACTCACTATGATTATTTGATAGAATTGGCACGAAAATATGATGTGACCTTTAGCTTGGGAGATGCATTAAGGCCTGGCTCCATTCTTGATTCTCATGATGAATTACAGGTTCAAGAGATGATCAATATGGTTGATTTGACAAAAAGGGCTCATGAAAAAGATGTTCAGGTAATGATTGAAGGCCCAGGACATGTTCCATTAAATGAAGTGGCAGCAAATGTTAGACTAGCAAAATCCCTAATCGGTGATGTTCCATACTATGTTCTGGGTCCTTTAGTAACTGATGTTGCATCAGGTCATGATCATATTGCAAGTGCAATTGGTGCTGCAGTATCTGCAAGTGAAGGTGTTGATCTTTTATGTTATCTTACTCCGTCTGAACATTTAGCATTACCAAATGTTAAGGAAGTCAAAGCTGGTTTAATTGCCTATAGAATAGCAGCTCATGCTGCCGATCTTGTAAAAATACGTGAAAAAGCCATAAAATGGGATATTGCAATGAGTGAAGCACGACGTACACTTGATTGGGAAAAACAATTAGCATTATCAATTGATCCTGAAGAGGCAGCAAAAATTCATAGTAGGACAGGGCAGCACCCTGGAAACAATGTTCCATGCACCATGTGTGGAGGAGCATGTGTCTACATCATGCTTCCTCAACAAAGAAAATATGAAAAAGAAGAACTACAACAAACTGAATAAAACCTTATCAATACTTGGAACTGTTTCATAGTTTTTTATTTCATCCACTGTAATCCATGTATGTTCAGAATTCTCCCAATTAAGTTTGATTATTGGATCTTTTACTTCAAATAAAAATGGAAAAACCTCCCATTCATGATTTTGATATTGAGGGGAATGAATTTTCATTTCCGAAGATGCTTTAAGGAATTTAATTTTGTCTTCTTTTATTCCCAACTCTTCAAAAATTTCGATTTTTGCTCTTCTCAAAGGCTCTTCGTCATTCTCAATTATTCCACTTACGCCTGCCCATAACCCTTTCATAGTTTTTACTTTGTTACTTCTTTTTAGAAAAAGAAATTTATCATTATCTTTGAGGAATGAAGTAACTATTCTTGTAGAGCGCATGTTTGCTATTTCTTCTCAACAGCATTTACCATTTTGGTTAATCTTTTGTAGGATGCATCTAGATCCGTTTTAGCAGATAGTCTTTCTTGACATGCCTTGATGTAGCTAACCACTTCTTCTGTTTTTGATTCTTGAACAGATGTGAGGAGTCTACCTACATCTTTCCAAAGATCTTCGGCAACCCTTCTAATTTCTGGATTTGCAATAATTGTTTCAATTAATTCTGGGGACTCTGTCATGATGCTTTCTGCCAGAGTTTTTTGAACCCTGAATGTAGTTCCAGACATTTTTTCAGTTAGGGCCATTTTTTCATCTTTTGAAATAATGTTTGCAAAAACGAGATTCATGAGATGAGTTAGTCCTAAAATTACTGCAATTTTTTTATCATGTTCTGTTGCATCAATGGTTACAAAATTGGCTCCTTCAAAAAGTGATTTTGCAACAGTTAGCTCTTTTTTAGCATCTTTTACTGGAACTGATATGATGTTTTGTCCTTTGATATTTTTTATTCCTGGGCCAAACATTGGGTGAATACATATAGGATTGATTTTTGCAGGCATCTTTCCTAAAGATGCTACTGCCTTTGTTTTTTCAGAGGAAATCTCAATCAGATATGTTCCTCTCTTCATTTCTTTTGCAATTAATCTAATAATCTCCGGGGTTTTTCTAGTAGGTGTACACAAGATTACATAATCTGCCTTTAGAATTGACCCCACTAATGAACTTCCTTGTATGATGTCTTTTCCTTTAATTTTATTTTCTTCATCGAATCCAGTTACTTGAAAATCTTTACTAGCAAAATATTTTGAAAACCACTGACCCATTTGTCCACCTGCGCCAATAACGGTAATTGATTTCTTCATTGAATATCTCTCACATATTCGGTTAGTATATTCATTCCGTCGGTAAGTATTTCTTCATCTTGGCATGCTGATAATCTAATAAAATTTTGGTAATTACCGAATCCTTCTCCTGGTGCTACTGCCAGTCCTTTATCCAATAGACTGTTTGCAAATTGTACTCCGTCAAATCCTTCTTGATTAACCCTGGCAAAAATGTACATGGCTCCATCTGGGACCACAAAATCAAGATTCATTTCTTTAGCTTTTCTTGCCAATAACTCTAATCTCCGCTGTACTGTATTAGTATTATCCGAGGTATCTGCCTCTAATGCTCTCATGGCTATGTATTGAACTGGTTCTGATACATTTGTAAGACACAATGCTGCAAATTTTGATAATTTGTCAATGATATCTTGATGTGCAATGGTGTAGCCAATTCTAAATCCTGTCATTGCATGTGATTTTGAAAAGGACTGAGTGACTATGCTTTTCTCATAATTATTACAAAGTACACTTTTCCAATCTGCATATGCGTATTGAGAGTAAATTTCATCACTGAGTATGTATAGGTCATTTTTTATTGCCAAATTAACTATTTCATCTTGCAATTTTTTAGATAGAATTTTTCCAGTAGGGTTGTTTGGATAGTTCAAAGCAATCATTTTTGTATTTGAATTAATTGTTTGTTCAATTTGAGATATGGATGGCTCCCAATTCTCTTCTAAAGTTGTATTGATTGTTCTTACTTTTACCCCTGCATACAATGCACAGTCTTTGTATGCAGGCCAAGCAGGTTCAATGACAATTAACTCATCTCCTGAATTAAGCAAAGTGTTAATTGCTGTAAAAATTCCAAACCTTGCTCCGGGATTTACCATAATATTTTCTTGTTTTACATCTATATTGAAATTTTTTGACACGTGTTGTGCAAGGGCTTCTCTAAATTGAGGAATCCCTTTTGCCTGACCATATTTGAAGAATCCTTTATCATAAACTTCCTCAAGTGCATCTTTAACAATTTGTGGTGGTAAAAAATCTGGTTCGCCTACTTCCATGTGAATTATTTTCCTTCCTTCTAATTCAAGGGATTTTGCTTTAAGAAATATTGATAGATGTGTTTGTTTGTTACTGGATTGTACCTTAACTGATTCATTTAGAAGAAAATTTAAAAATTTTGTGGCAATTGTTTCATCAAAGTTCAATTCTTTACATAATGAAATAATTTTAATTCGTAAACTGTCTTCGCGTGATTCGTCAGTTACTACCTTCCCTGTATTTTTTTTAATCTCGCCAATTTCCTTGGCAATTCCTGTTCTTTTTTTTAGCATCTTTATCATCTCAATAGTTATTTCGTCCATTTTACTACGAAGTTCGTTGATGTCAGCCATTTTTTTACAGCACAGGTTTAATTTGACCTGCTAAAAGAGCGTGATCCGCTAAAGTCAATGCAACCAGTGAATCTACTACTGGCGGTGCTCTTGGAACAACACATGGATCGTGTCTTCCTTGAACTTGCAGCGATACGATTTTTTTAGTTTTAATATCGACTGTACTTTGTTTTTGGGCAATAGATGATGCAGGTTTAAATGCAATTCTCATTGTTATTGGCATTCCATTTGAAATTCCACCTAGTATTCCTCCCGCGTTGTTAGTCTTTGTAATAATTTTTCCTTTATTGATTGTATATAGATCATTATTTTCAGACCCAAATAATTTAGACCCTTCAAATCCTGAACCAAATTCTATTCCTTTTACAGATGGTATTGAAAAAATAGCTTTACTCAAGTCTGATTCTAGTGAACTAAAAATTGGCTCTCCTAGTCCAACTGGAACGTTTGTGGTAATTGATTCAATTATTCCTCCGAGTGAATCTCCTCTTCTTCTTGCACTCAAAATGTTTGCTTTCATTTTTTTTACAGTACTTTCATCAGGACATCTAACATCATTTTTGTAAATTAATTTTATTTTTTTATTATCAAATTCTTTCTCCATTTTGACTTTACCTATCTGTGATGTGTAAGAATTAGTTTCAATTCCTAAAGTGACTTTGAGAAGTTTTCTTGCAATTGCTCCTCCCATTACATGAGTGGCAGTTAGTCTTCCTGAAAATCTTCCTCCACCTCTGTAATCGTTAAAGTGATTGTACTTAACCATGGCCGGATAATCTGAATGACCAGGACGCAACTTTGTTTTCAAATTTTCATAATCTCTAGATTTCTGATCAGCATTCCAAATTACCATGGTAATTGGAGCTCCTGTTGTAAATCCTCTAAAAACCCCTGAAATAATTTCTACCTTGTCCCCTTCTTTTCTTTGAGTTGTGATGATAGATGTTCCCGGTTTTCTATAATCTAGCATTTTTTGGATTTCTTTTTCATCAATTTCTAACCCTGCGGGACATCCATCTAAGACGGCTCCAATAGATTTACCGTGGCTTTCTCCAAAACTGGTTAATACTAGCCGTTGCCCAATAGAATTTCCTGACAATATTCTATGTTTGTTTGGCGATGTTTATAATTCCTCATTTAGTAAAACACAAAAAATTTGATTGATCTTTTATTGATCTTGAAATTATTATTATCGAAATTATGAGAATTATAAAATTTATTACTAAATCATGAAATAATTTCAAATAAATGTTAAATATTAGAATATACTACATATAATATGATAAATCGTGCAAATTCTAATGAATAATTTGCGCGGCTCTACGAAAAATACATGTTGTTAACGCAAAAGCGTTTTGGGTGAGGAGAAAGCTTTTCACTCTATACAGAGTCGCGCCTTTTGATCTCTTTAGACGATTTTTTTAAAATTATGATTATTGAATTGAAATCTTTGCTCCAATTTTGTTCATCTCTTCGATGAATTTTGGATAAGATACTTTTACAGATTCGGGATTCGTAACCGTGCAGTCTCCAACATACATTCCTGCAATACAAAATGCCATGAATAATCTGTGATCATCTTCAGAATTCAAAGTTGCACCTTTGATATTATTTGACCTGTTTAAAATCAGTCCATCTTCTTTTTCTTCTACTTCGACTCCCAATTTTACAATCTCTCTTGCTACTATTGCAATTCTGTCTGTTTCTTTTAATCTGGCGTGTTTTACATTTACAATTTCGATTGGACTTGATGTCTTCAGAGATAATATTGCTAATGGTGGGAGTAAATCTGGAGAGTTACTTAAATCAAATCTTCCTCCAGTTAATTTTTCTGGAGATTGTATTGAAATCTTTCCATTCTCAATTGTTACTTTAACACCTACTTGTTCTAAAATATCTAAAAATACTTCATCTCCTTGGGGTAAGTTTCCGAGATCTCCTTGAATCACAAAGTTTTCTCCACACAGTACAGCTGCTGATAACAGTAAGGCGAGACTTGAAAAATCAATCGGAACTGTAAATGTTGATGGTTTGTAAATTTGTGGGGTAATGTTGTATCTTTTATATGGAATTAAAGTTTGAACAGTAACTCCAAAATGTCTCATAGTTGAAATCGTTGCATCAAGATATGGTTTTGATACTAGATTTCCTTCAATTGCTAAATTCATTCCTTTTTCAGTTAATGGGGCGCTGATCAATAGTGCGGAAATAAATTGACTTGAAAAATTTCCAGGAATCTTTACTTCTCCCCCTACAATCTTTCCTTTAATTTTGATTGGTGGTTTTCCGTCAGTTGAACTACACTG
>JAUWQG010000042.1 GCA_030611185.1 Nitrososphaerota archaeon | reverse complement strand
GTGTGGATTTGTAGTTACAGATAAAATTTCAGACACTGGTGCTGAATGCCGTTCATTTGCAAACGATGAGGGAAATAAAAGCAGAGTGGGTGCTGGAACATCACTAACCATGCACGATATGGGGCTATCAACAATAATTGGAACCCAAAACAAAGACGCTACAGGAAAACCATTAACATCTGCAATGAAGAGTTCAATTGAAAGATTAAGAACGTGGGATAGCAGAACACAAGCTCATTCATCAGCTGATAGAAACTTGCGACAAGCACTAAATGAGATGGACAAATTAAAAGACAAATTAGCTTTAACTGATACAGTCATTGAAAAGGCAGCATACATTTATCGAAAAGCAATGGAGAAGAAACTAGTCAGAGGTCGCTCAATCCAAGGACTGGTAGCTGCATGTCTTTATGCTTCATGTAGAAATACAGAGACTCCAAGAACACTAGATGATATTGCAAAAGGAATCAACATTAGGAGAAAAGATGTTGCAAGGTGTTACAGATTAATTTACAGAGAATTAGAGTTAAAGATGCCAGTAGTAGACCCAGTAAAAGGAGTGTCAAGAATTGCAAGCATTGCAAACCTTACAGAAAAAAGCAAACGCAAAGCAGTGGTCATTCTTGAAAAAGCAAAGAAATTAGGCATAGTTGCAGGAAAAGACCCAATGGGAATAGCAGCTGCTGCATTGTATTTGGCATGCATTAGTACAGGAGAGGTAAAATCACAAAAAGAGATCTCCATAGCATCAGGAGTAACAGAGGTTACAATTCGAAACAGATGTGCAGGATTGAGAAAGATGAATCAAACAGAATAAAGAAATCTCAAAAATTACATACTATATTTTGCAAGTCGTTTGTATTCTAATTTATCCCAAGGATAAACGATGTAGGAATTGTCACTTGTCTTTTTAGCGTAGATTAGTTGCTTTGGATATTTTTTTCCCCGTCTTGCAAATAATGTCGCATATATAAAATTAGAAGGACTGTCAACCTTGTTGATTATTTTTTTAAAGGTATTTCCAGAGTCATAAATATCATCTACAAATATAGAATCAGAAGATATTTTTTTCTGGTCCACCAATATTATATCAAGCCCAAGATGATCAGCAAGTAATCGTGCTGGAACTAAACCACCGCGACTAATTGTAGAAATACTGGAAAACTCTTGAGGCAATGAAGTTATTTTCTCTGAGAGAATTTTGGTTAATTTTTCAACTTCAGACCAGCTAACTTTTTCAGAGTTTAAATTTTTTATTACCAATTAATTTCTCACCACTAGGATTATTGTAAACAAATCAAAATGTACTCATTTTGTTTTTTAATGGTTCTATGATTTTTAAAACCTTGAAGGGTATCTTTCCAAAATCCACTTCTTTTTCAGTGGATACCAAAAGAACATCATCTTGTGCAAGTGGAAAACTCATCACAATTACTTTTTCTCTATAAGACAATGAAAAGTGAACTTGTCCAAACTCATGATCAAACTCATGTCTCATACGAACTCGTAATGCCAATTCCATAAACATCATCTCGTCTTGTTTTTGCGCTTCAAGGGACATGATTCCTTTTTTCATCCCTCCAGCCATTAGATGTCCTCTGCTATTGATTATTCTAGCAGACCTCATTTTGGGATCTAATTTTACGATTTTTTGACAGATTTTTTCTAGCTCTTCAACATTGCCCATTTGTCTATTTTAACAAGCGATCTATTTATTGCGAGCTGTGCTACTAGTAATTAGTGAAGCCTCAAACTCCTGAAGAGACTGTAGAATACTACAAACACATGTCACTGTTTTGGACTGACCTGATACACTTGATGTCAAGTAAGCCGCAAGCTTTAGGATCAACTGGGCCTATGAGGGCTTTTGCAGCGAATTCAAAAAAAGTATCGACAGAACTAATCGAGATAAATGAGAGTCTCCTCCAGTTTAACAAGTTTGTTACAGAGTATTACAAGCAGTTAGCAGAAACTTGGAATGATGCACAGAAAAAAGTGAATTTGAAAGCACCAGAAGTCCCACAAGATGTAGAGCAAATTGATGCCTTCAAAAGAATATGGATAGATATTTTTGATAACGATTTTACCGAACTATTTGACTCAAAGAAATTTGGAGTGAATTACGGGAAACTAGTTTCAAAGGAACTGGAGTTAACCAAGCATTGGAATAACATTACAAACGTAATACTTCAATCAGTAAATTTACCAAGTAAGGAGGAAATTGATGAGGTCTATAAAGAACTACATTCACTTAAAAAAAGAGTAACTAAATTAGAAATTGAAGCAAAAAAGAAAAAGGAAATGAAAAAAAATGAAAAGTGAAACTGCGATAGACCCCAAAATAATGGAGGAGATTATCAGATTTAATAAAAATGTCATGGATGCCCCATCACATGTTGCCGCACCTGATGAAATTGTTTTAGAGGTAACTCCGCATGATGTGGTACAAGAAATGGATAAAACAAGATTATTGCACTACAAACCATTAACTGATAAACAACACAAAACACCTTTGATAATCTCGTATGCGTTAATCAATAGATATCATATTTTGGATTTACAGCCAGATAAAAGCTGGGTAAGAAATCTGGTGCAGCAAGGATTTGATGTATACATGTTAGATTGGGGAAGCCCCACGGCTATGGATAAGTATCTTGATTTTGATGATTACGTTAATGGTTATTTGGATGGAGCAGTGGAATTTATAAAAAATGAAGCATCAGTTGAAAAAGTATCCTTACAAGGATATTGTACTGGTGCAACTTTAGCTACTGCATATATTACCCTTCATCCAGAAAGCGTAAAAAATTACATTGCCACAGCACCGGTGATTGATGGTTGGAGAGATACTACTGTAATTAGCAATCTTGCAAAAAACATGGATGTCGATAAGATGGTAGAAACCATAGGCAACATGCCTCCCGAATTTATGTACTATTGCTTTTCAGTTCTAAAACCATTTGAGCAAGGAATTGAGAAATACGTGAAATTTTTCAAGAATATTGATAACAAAAAATACGTAGATAATTTTTTGCGAGTAGAAAAATGGCTTAGCGATACACCTCCAATTCCAGGAGAATTATTCAAACAATGGATAAAGGATATCTATCAAGACAATTTACTGATTCAAAACAAAATGTATGTAAATAATAGACATATAGATTTGAAAAAAATAGACATGCCAATTTTTACCCAGGTAGCTGTAGGCGACCATCTCGTGTCACCAGAATGTAGTATGCCATTACACTATGCTGTAGGAAGTAAAGATAAAACCCTGAGAATGTATCCTACAGGGCATGTTGGAATGATTGCCAGTTCATTATCACAGAAAAAAGTTTTGCCAGAACTTGGTCAATGGTTACTTGAAAGATCCTAAGAAAATAAAAAGAAAAGATAAAAAAATTATCTACTAGTTGTTAGGCGTGGTAAATGCAGAAATCCATGATTGTAGAATGTTTTTGTTTAATTCAGCAAATGATTTTGCATTGTCGTTAAAGGTTTTGATATTTTGTTGTGTTGCATCAATTGTTGCAAGGGCTATTTGATTTTGTACAGAAGCTGCTTTTGCAATTTCTTCTGTTGAATCACGAATTGCTCTAATTGTTGTTTCAGGGACATTTGCTGCGATACCGAATTTCTTTGCATATTCTTTTTGTAATGCGATTGAAGAATCTACAATATTTTCATATGCTTGCAAATATTCTTGTTGTACGTTAGTAATTGATTGATGGTATTGTGGTACTGATTGTTTAATGCTTGTGAATAATTTATCTACGTTTTGCTGGTATACTGAAAATGCGTCTTTTGGAGTTCCTTGTGTTTGCTCGTTTTTACTCATTGTTTCACCTCCTTAGTGTTTGATTTTTTTCCTATGGGAAGAATAATGACTTGAACCAAGTCTCCCTCTCCCAGTCCTAGAGCGTTTCGTTCTGCCTCTGGAATCGAAATTCTGCCAGCACTGCCGACAGTTGTTTTGTAAGCTCCCCAATTCATGAAAGATGGAAGCATTTGTCCAATGTTGAACATTGTATCCATGCTGTTACTTTGTAGGTTTTTCATATTCTCCATCATATTGGATTGGGTGTTTCTGGTTGTATCAGACACTGTTTTTAATGTCTCAAGGGGGTTGAAGTTGTTTGAATTTTGGTTGTTCATCAATGAGCCAAAATTTTTCATAAATTCAGCCTGTGCACGTCCACTTTTTTGTATCCAATCTTTGAACATTGAAGTAGGATCATATTGGCTATAATTACCGCTCATTGGTAACATATGGTTTTATGATGTATTTAACTCTATGTCTGATCATTGTTTAAGAAATTAAGAACGATTTTTGCAAATTCTTCAGCATTCTGAACATATGGAGTATGTCCACATCCATCCATTCTGTAAAACCTACAATTTTTGATGGCAGAGACAAACCCATCGGCATGTTGTATAGGAAGCACAGGCTCATTTGCCCCCCAAATTATCAAAGAAGGGACATTAATTGATTTTAATTTATTTGTAATAATTTCAGAGTTTTTTAGACCAAGAATAGTAGACATGAATGCCATTTTTGCATTTGGTAGTTTCATCCTTTCAATAAAACCCTCAATAATTGTACTGTCTGTCTCAATACCAGATCCTTCCATCATTTCAAATGCATTTTTTGCATTTGTTTCATTTGGATAAAGAGCTGCCATGATATAGGCATCCAATGCAGGAGTAGATTGCTTCATAATTCCAGAGGGAGATGCAAGAATTAATTTTTCAACATTAGTATTGGTTGAGGCATATTCTGCAGCTACCTGACCACCTAATGATGAGCCTAAAATCGGAGGATTTTCTATTCCAGTCAAATCTAAAAATTTCCCTAGAAAATCTGAAAAAAAATCAGTTGTGTAATCTACTAGTGGTTTATCGCTATATCCAAATCCAATTAGATCAGGAATTATCAGATGGTATTCTTTTGCCAGGTAAGGAATAGTCTTAGTCCATCTCTCAGCAGATGCACCTAAACCATGAACTAGAACCAACGTATTTTTGGAATGACCAGTTTCCAAATAACGAATTTTATTGCCATCTACTTGAATGAAATTTTCTTGCACTGTTTTAGCTTCATTAATTATCACTAGATAAACATTAACGTGATTTACCGATCGGTAGATTTTATGGTTTTTTTAAAATTTCAGTTTTTAGAATTTGGCATCTACGTTTTTTAACATCTAATTTAAGAGTAAAATGTGATAAAAAAGAAAGTTACCAAAATCCTTGTTCCTCTGGATGGATCAAAAAATTCTCAGAGAGGGCTTGAAATGGCAATTTCAGTGGCAAGGCAATTTGGAGCCACCATTACAGGAGTATACTCTATTTATGCACCACCACACTCAGAATTTCGAGGGGTAGGTTCAGTAGAAGAATCGCTTAACGAGGAAGTGAAAAAAATAATGAATAATGCCAAAGTTCTAGCAGCACAAAACGGCATTGTGTTTAAAGAGAAATTGATGCGTGGAGATATTGGCTATAATATCATAAAACTGGCTCACAATAAGAAAGAAAATTTCAATCTTTTAGTAATTGGGAATAGAGGAAGAGGCTCTCTTAAAGAGATGTTTTTTGGAAGCGTATCAAACTATGTAATTCATGCCTCAAAAATTCCAGTACTATTAGTAAAGTAATTCTAAGATAATCCGTGTTTTTGAAAATACTTTTGATGATAGTCCTCAGCCTTGTAAAATTCTGGAGAAGGAACTATCTCAGTTACAATAGATTTTGAAAACTTTCCAGAAGAATCTAATTTTTCTTTTGATTTTTGTGCAGTTTGTTTTTGAGATTCATCATGAAAGAAAATAGATGATCTATACTGAATTCCAACATCAGGTCCTTGACGATTTAGAGATGTAGGATCATGATTATTCCAAAATATTTCTAGTAATTCATCATAGGAGATTTCATTTGGATCATATTCTACCTCTACAGCTTCTGCATGTCCTGTTTTATCAGTACAAACTTCTTCATAAGTAGGGTTGGTTAAATTTCCACCAGTATACCCGGCCTTTGTAGATGTTACGCCTTTTGTTTTTCGAAATAAATCTTCAACATGCCAAAAACAGCCAGCGCCAAATGTTGCCTTCAATGTAAAATGTGTTGTTTGAAACTAAATTAAAAGTATTCTACCATACAAATAGGCAAAAAATAAGTTTTAGAAAAAGTGGAGGAAATGATAAGTTTTAATTAAATTTTGATTCAAATTATTAGGTAAAATAAGAATTATCAGTTCTGAAAATAAAATATTATTTTACGTTGGTAAATATTTCTACAACTTTTTTAGCCAAATCTTCAATATTGACATTGGGTTCAGCAGATATCAAAAGAAGGATTTTAGATAATGGGAATGGAAAACTGATTAAAACTGCCTTATCACGTCTTGCTGCAATATAGTTAATGGGCCCCAGACTTTCATCAAATTCTTTTCTAATGGAGGCTTTTGACACAAAATTATAAAATGCTTGAAGTTTAGTTTCATCATTTTCATAAGGAGTAAGACCTTCTTTGAAGCCGCCCAAAACCAGATTTCCTGATATATTAACAATACCTGCAAATCTAATCTCAGGTTCTTTTAGGAGGATTTTACACTTTTCATCATATAATTGAAAATTAGAATCACTTTGTTCTGACAATCAGAAGACAATGCAAAATTTCAAAAATAAAAACTTTGTCCAAAGTATGAATGATGAACACGACCAAGAAAATAAAAATTCAGAGTTTACATTTCAAGATAAGATAATCAATCATTTTTTCCTCAGAGGATTTTTTCATTTTGAGCATGGATTTGAAAAGGATTTTTTCAACAAAATCGGGATACTTTTGTTTGATTGATTTTTTCAAAGAGTCTCTATTTTTAACATAATAATCAGCTAATGGATCATAAACTTGATCTCCAATTAATCGCTCATCAGTTATCGTAAATCCTTTATCGATAACTAATTTTTTAATAAAATCTGCACCATAATGCTCAGAAGACCAAGTAAATTTTAGAATCCCCATTTTTCTAATTGAGGCATGAGAAAGAGTAACAGGTAAAGCTAAAGCAAGTATTCCAGATTTCCTCAGAATTCTTTTAGATTCAGAAATAAAACTATCAAGTGGTTTAAAATGCTGAGATGATTCTAAGGCCAAAACACGATCTACAGAATTATCAGCAAATGGAAGTTTAGTTGAAGTTGAATTTATGAATTCAATGTTCTTTTCAGGACCAGAAAAACAAAGTTGTTTGTAATTAATATTTACACAATTCAAATTTAATTTTTCATAAAGATTTCTCCAAAAAATAGCTGGTGCTGAAAGTCCACTACCAACATCAACAACAGTCTGCGCATTATCAAGTTCTGCCAATTTCCCAAAAAAGTTACAGAGGGTTTCTTGAGCCAATATCGGTTCTTTAATTTTATCTGGCCAAAAACCAAAATTCAGCATGGAGCCTCCCGTAGCAACTTGCATAACAGGTGATAAAGAATCATAGAGATTTATGACATCTTTTTCATTTCGTCTAAGGGTCCAAAGAAGGACATC
>JAUWQG010000088.1 GCA_030611185.1 Nitrososphaerota archaeon | reverse complement strand
CATTAAATCTTTGTAATTGTATGTTGAGGAATTTCCAACAATAACCGTACTAATCATTCCTAACTTGTCAGAATGATTGGGTAGATCTTCCAAATTTGTCATGACAATTGTTTGGGAATTTCTAAAGGCTCCCTTGATTATTGCTACTGGAGTCGTAGGTTTTCTATACTTTAGAAGAATTTTCCTTGTGTCTAGTAGTTGATGTATTCGTTTTTTACTTGAAGGATTGTAAATTACAATTACAAAATCACCTTGTGCTGCAGCTTCAACTCTTTTTTGGATAATTTCCCATGGTACCAATAAATCACTCATACTTACAACTGCAAAATCTGTCATTAAAGGAGAACCAATTATAGATGCACAAGAATTCAATGCTGATACTCCTGGTACTATTTCAACTTGCAAATCATCTTTAGGATTCCAGCCAGATTCTGCAAGTGTTTCATATATCAATCCAGCCATACCATAAATTCCTGGATCACCACTTGAAACAAGTGATACTATCTTTCCAGATTTTGCCAAATCAATACATTGATGAGCACGTTCTACTTCTTGTGTCATAGCATATCGATGTATTTCCTTACCCTCAATAAGATCTCCAACTAAGTTAACATAAGTTTCGTAACCAACTATTGTATCGCTTTCAGCAATCACTTCTTTTGCTCTAAATGTCATATGATCGTGATGTCCAGGTCCAACACCAACAATGTAGAGTTTACCAATCAATTTAACAATAAAGTTTCTTTCAAGTAATTTATCCCTTTAGTGAAATGAGTCTTTACTGGAATGGATCTATGAAGGGACAATTTACAAGATGATCACTATTCATTGGACGGGCAATGCTCACTGTCAATAAATCCTCTTCGCTAAAAGAATCAATATCAAATCTTGTCTCAAGAATTTTTGCATCTTGTGGATTATTCCATTCAACATTATAGATTCGCCAAATAGGACTGTAGTTTTCATCTCCAGGTGCTGCAGATGCTATTCCAGGTTGGAATCCCATTGGGCCTGAACCTTTTATTCCATTTTTGAATTGAAACAAATCTACTGCAGCTGAATTTGCAATTAGTTCTGCTGAAACTGGTGAGTATGTAACACCCATCATTTCTGCTGGTCCTGCAGGAGTAGCATCTGTTACAATATAGTAAATTGTTCTTCCATCAGGCCCCCATCCCCTATGAGCAATAAAAGTTACATTCATCTCCTCTTCATTGATTTCTGTAATTTGTCCACCTATGTATGGTAAATCATCAGTAATTTCCTGGTCATCTCTTACTTGCATTTGACCTTCAGGCCAAATGATTTGAGGAGTGTTAATTACAATATTTTTTTCGTTGAATTCAATTCTACTTCCCTCTTTGGCTTCTAAAATCTCCTCAGCTGATTCAAAGATAATTTTATTTTGTCCCTTTTTCCATGTAACTTCTACAACTGAACTTAGTGGACTGTATTCTGATTCTTGAGTAGGTGTGCTTGAAAATACTTGAGACTGATAGCCGTAAATTCCATCACCTACAACTCCATTTGTAAATACAAAAATTTGCTCAAGTGCAGTTTCTGGGGCATTGGCAATAGGTGGGGCTACCTCAACCTTCCATTCTTGTTTTTCAGTTATTACTTCTGCAAATTCTTGATCACTTGAATCTGTAATTATATAGAAAACAGAACTCGAATTGAAGATTCCTTTATGCATTGGTATTGTTACTGGTATATTGGTTTTGGATAATAACAAAGAAGGTTTTTCTTTTTCAAGTTCAATTTGTTGCATTATAATTTCTGTAGGTTGTCCTCTTATCCAACCATCGACACTTACTGTAACTGTGAATTCTTGAGAATTAGTTGAATGTAGGGCTAAAGCAGCTCCTGTAAATTCAAAAGAATCAGACGTTGTTCCTTTATCAATTAATGACAAACCATAGATTTTATCTCCATCTATAGTCCAAGTTGGCTGTCCTTTAGCATCATTTGCATTAATCTCATGCAATACTACAATCTGAACTGGTTCACTTGCAGTAAAAGTCAATGAGCCATCATAAATTGTTCCTTCACTTGGAGATAGAATTAATGCTAATTGATGACTTTCGTGTCCCTGACCTGGATCTTGTAAAGAAGTTATTGTCTGAGTAAAATGAATTTTTTTTCTAGAGTTTGCATCAACAAATTGATCAGAGACCAGTGAGACAGATAAAATTCCTGTAACGAAAATTCCTAAAATAAAAATAATTATGTACTTGTTCAATGAAATTCTCTGACTTTGTTCCCTTAAATTATTTTATTTTTAGTTAATTTTAGAAAGTTCAAATTCATTATGTAATGCTTGAACAGCAGCATTTGCGTCAGAATTTTTTACGACAAATGCAAGATTAAGTTCTGATGAACCTTGAGTAATCATTGATACATTTACCTTATTTTTGGCCATAGAACCAAATACTTTTGAGGCTACACCTACCGTTCCTCGCATACCAGAACCAATTAGGGCAATTATTGCCATGTTAGTAGTAACCTCAAGTTTTTTGATTATTTTCCCTAAAAGTTCCATCTCCAATGTGTTTACTGCTTTATCAAGATCAGGATTTTTGACTACTATTGTAATACTAGATTCAGATGGATTTTGAGAAATCATCATTACGTTAATGCCTGCATTAGCTAATGTAGAGAAAATCTTTCCAGCAGTTCCAGGTGTTCCAACCATACTTCCACCACGAATATCGATTAGCCCATTATGAGAAACATTGCTGACACATTTTACCGTGTTTTTAGCAGATGGTGAAGGAGAGGATGTAACTAGAGTCCCTTCATTTTTTACATTAAATGAACTTCTAATGTGCATAGGTATTTTTTTTGCCAACAATGGCTCAAATGTTCGTGGATGAATTTGTTTTGCTCCAAACATAGCCATTTCAATTGCTTCAATGTATGAAACTTCTTTGAGTAATTTGGCATTTTTGACAATTTTTGGATCAGCTGTCATTAATCCATCAACATCACTCATTAACCAAATCTCATCTGCTTTAATGCAAGAACCAATTATTGTAGCAGAGTAATCAGAGCCACCTCTACCAAAAGTCGTTACATGTCCATGTTGATCTGCTCCTGCAAATCCTCCAATTACAGGAATTGTTTTCTTTGAAAATAAAGAATCTAAGGTTTTTGATACTCTAAGTCTTGTTGTATCCATTAGAGGTTTAGATTCGCCAAAATTTGAATCAGTAACAATTCCTACTTCTTTACCTGTGAGAGATACTGATTTTTTTCCTAAATCATTAATTGCTGAAGAGATTATTTGTATAGAAAGACGTTCTCCAAATGAAAAAAGATAATCCATTGATCTTGGAGTTACTTCTCCTAATAGCACCATCCCGTCAATTAGAGCAATTAGTTCGTCAAAGTACTCATCAAATGTTTGTATTAATTTTTTTCTTATCTGTGATTTTTTGATTGTTTGTTTGGCAAGTTGTTGATGTCTATTTGAAATTTTTTTTGCTAATTGTTCTGCATTTTTCTTATTTTCTTTTTTTATTGATTGAGATATTTCAATTAGATCATCAGTAGTATCACTAATTGCAGAGCAGACAATTACCAGTTGATTTTGTTTTGATAGCGATTGGATATGTTTTGCAATATTTTGTATGTCTTTTGCAGATGAAATGGATGTTCCACCATATTTTAGGACAAGTTTCAATTCAAAATAACTGGATTATTTTATCTTTAAATGCTTTAACTTTCTACGCGTGGAGCCAAATAGAAGTGAATTCTACCAATGTTTGCCACCTTAAATTCGATTCTTAGAGGTTTCGCACTAGAAAATTCACAGGTGATTAAACCAGCTCTTGTGCCCACTGCTTTAACGACAGGATTAAGATATTCTAGGCTATATGTGCCAATACTATCTTCAGTTGATAATATTTCTTCAATTTCATCTGTATTTTTTTCAAGATCAATTACTACTTCTCCTGAATCCCCTTTACCAGAAAAATCAGCCTTTGAATCAGATGTATGTATGGTTAGATAATCGGAAACTACTTGGACATCACCTAAAATTTTATCAAATTTAGAAGAAGATAATGTGATTTTAGAATTATATGGAATTTTTGGCAATGGTGTATCAGTTGCAGAACTTTCAATTAAACGAATTTTGTATTTTTTGTTTTTACCAACGGTCACAAGCAACATATTTTTTTCAGAAATACTAATCTCAATACTATCTTTCTTATCAGCTCTTTTGATGAGTTTAGAGAATTCATCAATTCTAACTCCAAATTTAACATCACTATCACATTCATACTTTTCAAAAGCAGAATTGGGCCATGAAATATCAATTAGAGCTACATGTGAGGGATCCATTCCTCTAAAGGTAATTCCTTCTGCTGTTGCAACAAACGTAGCTTCTTCTACTAAAGTGGATATGGCAGAGATAATTGCTTTTAGATCATCAGAACCGCTTGTTTTTGCTCCAAAAGTCAAACTGGTTTTCAGGTGATTTCAGTTCCAGTTAAACGTTATGTGTAATCACGCCAAGTGTATTTACATTTCTGACAACGATAAAATCTTGTTGTAGGTTCATCAGCACTTCTAGTTTGAAACATCCACCAAACTGCCTCATCATGACCACATTTTTCACAATCTATTTTGATTGTTGAGTTTGTGTCTTCTCCCTCATTTCCC
>JAUWQG010000112.1 GCA_030611185.1 Nitrososphaerota archaeon | reverse complement strand
GGTACTGGATCACTAATGGGTGCAAAGTCAATAGAGGTACAAAAAAGAGTTGCAAAGCGGTTAGGACTATATCCTGCAGAAGTTGCAACTCAGATAATTCCAAGAGAACGTTATGCAGAATATGTATTTGAATTAGCATTGATTGGCACAACACTTGAGAAAATTGCAATAGAGATTAGAAATCTTCAGAGAACCGAAATTGGCGAGGTTGCCGAGCAATTCAAAAAAGGTCAAATGGGAAGTAGTGCAGTACCTGTAAAGCGCAACCCAATTAAAAGTGAGAGAGTCTCATCATTATCAAAATTATTACGCAGTCAAGTTGCAGTATCATTTGAAAATATACCACTTTGGCATGAGCGAGATTTGTCAAACTCTGCAAATGAAAGGTTTGTTCTTCCAACTGCAGCCATACTATTAGATGAAATGCTAGAAACAATGACTAGAATAGTCTCAAATCTCGTAGTAAATGAGAAAAGAATTGTTGAGAATCTATACATTACAAAGGGGCAAATTTTTGCAGAGTTTGTACTAGAGGCATTAATCAAAAAAGGCATTCCAAGATTTGTCGCATACCGAGATGTGCAACGAGTTGCATTTGAGGCAAACGATAAGGGAATGCAATACAAGGATGCAATTAAGCAAGACAAGGTCTTTTCATCAAATCTCACAGAGAAAGAAATTGATGCAATATTTTCTCCTCAAAAACATCTTGGTGCATCAAGTATCATTATCAGTAATGTGAACAAGTCAGTTGCAAAAAATTGTAATAGAGTTATCTAGTTTTTAATAATTTTTTGTGAATTTGTGTTCCATACTGTAAGGCTTTTTTCCTTTTTGTGTATGAAATTTCTGGTACGCCAACATCTTGAGCTAGTTTACGAATAGCATGTTTTCTCATCAGGTCTTCTGAATCAAGTATTTTCTCAGTTATAGGAACAGATTTTGCAAAATTTACAAATTCAGATGACAGTAAAGGCTGAAGAATTGTCACTTCAAATTCAGAAGATATCAGATTAACTGCCTTCATCATTTTGATTTCATTGTCTAGTTTTTGATCCATTAGATCGTTTACTGCAGACTCTCCATGGGGAATTACTTCTCGATATGCATTATAACCACAAAATAACTCATCTATTCCATTTGCAGTAACTACAGTATCAAGATTCAAGCTTCGTGCAAGCTTTGAAACATAGTAAAATGCAATACAGTTTTCATTCCATGACAAATTATCAGTCTGAATTTTTTTGTGAATATCAGAAGATATTTTCCCAAATGCATCACCGTCAATTTCTAAAATATGATGAGGGAATTCTAATTTAGCATTAACTTCTTTTGCAAATAAAATATCATGAGATTCAGAAAAGCCTATAGTCAACAAAGTCACATCATATTCTAAATCATGAAGGATTTTGCAAATCAAAGTGCTATCAACTCCACCTGAAAAAGCTATTGCAATTCTTTTTTTGGGAACGGTTTTTTTAATTGCATCTTGGATATTCTTTAAAAGTTCAGTATTCATTTTATTCACAAAATTTTTGACTAATAAAAATTAGAAAGACATCAGATATTATTCTTTAACTTTTAATGTAATGGTGGATTTGAAAAATTATGATTAGATTGTCACCTGAGAAAATTTCTGAAGAGTTAAAAAATCTGCCAGGATGGTCAATCAAAGACGAAAAGCTTCACCGTGATTTTGAGTTTGAGAGCTTTAACCAGACCTTTGGATTCATGACTAGAGCTGCAATGGAAATTGAAAAAATGAATCATCATCCCGAATGGTTCAATGTGTATAACAGGCTTACAGTAGATCTGATGACCCATGATGCAGGTGGAATTACTCAAAACGATGTAGAACTAGCCAAAATTCTAAATTCACTAGTCTGAATTTAACAAAACTTACAATTGATAATGTAGTTGAACTACACCAGAATCATAAGACTTTATGTTTAGAAGTTTTAGTTTATGCTCCCCGACTCCTTTTGCAAATAAAGGAATTCCCTCGCCTAATACTATGGGAATTATAGTAATGATAAATTCATCAATCAGATTATATTTTAAAAATTCTTTTGCAATATCTGCACCGCCAACAAGCCATGTATCACTCTTCAATTTTTTTACAAACTCTTTAACATCCTCATTGACAAAGATGACATTATTTTTTTTGGTTTTTGGCTTTCTTGAAAATACAAAAACAGGCTTACCCTTGTAATACTCTTCAAATTCTTTAGTGTCTCCAACTTGTGTGTAAGTGGTATTTCCCATTACTATTGCTCCAATTGAGGCATAAAATTCATTATAGCCATAATCATCTCCACCACTAATTCCAGAATTATCTCCACTTTTGTTACCTGGGTCTAAAAAGTCGATAGAGCCATCCTTTTTGGCAATGAACCCATCAAGACTTGTTGCAATGTATAGAATTACTTTTTTCATGTACAAAATGTAAAATTTAAGGTATTAAATTCTCATTCTTCCCAAAAATAAATTTCAAATCAAGTGATAAATCTAGAGGATTTTTAGAACCTTCGTTACAGAATTTATAGAACCAGAATTAGATGACTTCACATGACTACAAGTCCCACTATTCTTGACTCTGATTTCAAATATATCGATAAAAAAGGCAACCTTT
Organism: Nitrososphaerota archaeon; assembly: GCA_030611185.1. GTDB lineage: Archaea > Thermoproteota > Nitrososphaeria > Nitrososphaerales > Nitrosopumilaceae > Nitrosomaritimum. The sequence goes on along the minus strand of JAUWQG010000112.1, from coordinate 1,259 downwards.
TGAGAACAAGAACAGAACTTACAATAGCACAAATGCTCACCTTTTTGGAAGAAAAGTACGAATATGATTATGAAATAACATTGAAAAATGGTAAAACAGTAAAAATTGATTTTAAAACTAGCAAAGGCCTCATCGAAGTAATAGATAATGAAGAAGACATAAAAAAATATATAGAAATCAAAGACAATGCAGAAGGCAAAGTTATGGCAGTAGGCCACCCAAAATATTCTGCACAAATTAAAGAGTTGGAAGATATTGTGTTTTATGATAAAACACCTCAAACAGGTTCAATATTTTTAGAGGATCAATCCTTTACATTTGATTATGCACATATCTTACCCCTCGTGGAGAAATGCTCTATCCTTCATGGGCATACATCATCAGTGATGGTTGAGTTAGTTGGACAGATGAAAGATAATCTCCTAGTAGATTTTGGAATTGCAAAAAAAATAATTAAAGAAGTTGTAAATGTTTTTGATCACAAGTTTTTCATCAATGAGAAATATCTTAAAAAAGAAGATGACTCACATTATCAAATTCAGTTTGATGGTCCCAAAGGAATGTTTGATCTTCAAGTACCAAAAAATACCACATATCTTTTGAAAGGAGAAGCTACTGTAGAGAATTTATCGTCAGAGATAATCAAACTTTTAGCTCCAAAAATGCCATCAAATGTTGAGGCAGTAGGAGTTTACATTTATGAAGGCTACAACAAAGGCTCTCATATTATTTCCAATATTTCAAGATAGTAAAGAAATGGACCCCAAAATTAATGAAAAAGCATGGAATCCAGAGTTAGAGAAAGAAATTCTCAAACAATGGGATGAAGAAAAAATTTATGCATTTTCTCCAACTGATGATAACTTTACCATAGATACTCCTCCACCATATCCATCTGGAAGACCTTGGCATATTGGTGCTGCAGCTCACTATTCACAAATTGATATGATTGCAAGAACTGCAAGGATGGCAGGAAAAAATGTCTATTTTCCTATTGGAATTGATAGAAATGGGCTTCCAGTAGAACTGTACACAGAAAAAAAACACAATATCCGAATGCGAGAGACCGAAAGAGGGGAATTTCTGAAATTATGTAGAGTTGCACTTGATGATTTGGAGGCAGAAATGCTCTTGATTATGAAGAACCTGGGCTTAAGTGGAGATTTTGCAAACTATTACAGAACAGATTCTGAAGAGTATAGAATTCTCACACAATCTACATTCATAGAACTATGGAAGAAAGGACAAATCTATCTTGC
>JAUWQG010000122.1 GCA_030611185.1 Nitrososphaerota archaeon | reverse complement strand
TCAGTTTGGTAATAAAAACTGGCATCATTTATCAGGAATCTTTTTTAATGTCAGCAACACAAATCAATTATCGAGTTTTCTGCGGATGCAACTCTTAGAGTGCGGTGAAAATCCCCTCTAAGAGCAATTTAAAATAATTAGATTCCTTCACCTGTTTTACAGTTATTAAAGGGGTTTTTTCTAAAGCCGTTATGCCTAGCTTGCAAGATAAGGTTTGGATTCGACTCTGGAATGAAAATTCTCCGGATCTTCGAGATCGAGTCATTGGTTGGCGTAAGCAAAACGCAATAACTAGAATAGATAAACCAAGTCGACTGCAAAGGGCAAGACGATTAGGCTACAAAGCAAAACAAGGCATTGTTGTAGTAAGGATGAGAGTTGGTACAGGTGGTATGAGAAAGCAAAGACCACGTGGAGGTAGAAGACCAAAACATCTCGGTGTAACTCGAATCAAGGCAGATGATAACATGAAAACAGTAGCTGATAGAAGAGTTCTTGAACGATATCCTAACATGAAACTCTTGGGTTCATACTTTGTTTACAAAGATGGTATACATTACTGGTTTGAAGTAATCTTGGCAGATCCACAGCATCCGCGAATTGCACAAGATAGAGAATTAAGAAATAGAGTCGGTGCACCAGTTGCATAAAATTGAATTTTAAATTATTACTTCCATCTTTGTTGTTACTAGTATTTACTCCAGCTTTTGCTGGTACTCTATCTGATGCTACTGGTCTTGTAAATAGATTTGATATTGAAACTGATGGGTATGTGTTTGAAATTATAACCACTTCTAATTTTGATGTGCAAGAAATTGAATTTGATAAAGAACAAAAACAGATTTCACTTCATTTGGTTAGTAGTCTTGAGAATAATTTAGGTGAAATAATCATTCCTCGGAATCTACTGAGTGGAAATTTTACTTTTTATCTTAATGACCAAGATTTTTATCCAAAAATTAAAACAAGTGAAAGAATCGCTTTTATCACATTAAATTTCACAGGCTCTGGAAAAAACACACTAGATGTAATTGCAACAAACTACCTAGAAGGTGTGGATAAATTGAATGGAACTGAAAATGATGGGAATGTAACTGGTGAGGAAAATTCTTCGTTAGAAGGTGGAGGTTGTTTGATTGCTACTGCGACATTTGACTCTGAACTTGCTCCACAAGTACAACAATTGCGAGAATTAAGAGACCATAAATTGTTGCAAACCAAACATGGTTCAGATTTTATGAAAGCCTTCAATAATTTCTATTACTCATTTAGCCCACAAGTTGCAGATATGGAAAGAGAAAACCCACTTTTCAAAGAAGCTGTAAAAATTGGTATTACTCCTCTACTTCTTTCTCTATCTCTAATGAACAATGTCAATATGGATTCAGAAAATGAGGTTTTAGGAATTGGTGCTAGTATTATTTTGTTAAATGTAGGAATGTATTTTGCAGCGCCAGCACTAATTGTTGCGAGATTTAGTAAACGATGAAAAAATCAAAGATTGGGGTTATTGCAATTGCCGTAAGTGTAGTAGTTTATTATTCAATAATGTCATTGCTGTGGAGTCTTTAACTTCAATTTAATTTGAAATATTTTTAATATTTCCAATTTTAGGTGTGTATTGTTTTTATTTTAAAAATTTAATCAAAGGATATGGAAAATTCTAAAATTGCTTTAATTGGTGGATTTTGTATAGTTGTGGCTTTATCATTAGTATTGGTGATTATTCGATAGAATAAATCTAAGTCTGCGATTCTTTTATCATGTTTTGATAATCTGATAATAACTCTAGTGTTTTTCTTGAAACTTCAACTTGCTCTTCAATTAATTGAAAATTTTCTCTCATTAGTTCTGAATCTTCTGATTTTACAAATTTGTCTGCATTTTCATTCATTCGTTCATGAATTTCATCTGATCTTAAACGCAGACCTGCAATAATCTTCCACAACTCCTGTAATTTTTTATCATCAGACATGAAAGGTATCAAAGTTGCCTATTATTGAAAATTTCTATATGAAAAAAACTGAGGAATAATTATTCCTCGATTTTGTATAATTGCTGCTTTAACTCTTTGATTTCTTGCTCAATGAGTCGTTTTTCTAATTGTATGTTTTCAGGGTTCATTGTAGATTATTTTTATAAAAATTACGCAAAAGCGAAAAAGGCAAGAAAAGTTGATAATTTACTTTGAATTATCCTTCAGCAATTAACTTTTGAATCATGGAGTCTAAATGTCCAGTCTGTCCAAAAGATACATCTCTTAGGATTCCTTTTCTGTCGATGAGAATAATAGATGGAGTTCCCTGCAGTGAAAATTTCTCAAAAGTTTCAGCAGAAAATTGTTTTGATTTAAAATGATCTTTTACTCTTTGAATCATTTGATTTCGGTAATCCTCAGGTTGTGAGTCAAACTCTGGAATCTGGGCATAGATAAATTTCATAATTTGGTCTTGGCTTGCCTCTCCATCAACTTTGGTAAGGTTATCCATTGCTAAAGGAAAGGGAATTTTAAACGATAGTTTGTTGCCCTCTTGTAACTGCCCATACGTTGATAATGCTTTTTGTGTCTCTCCAATCACCTCTCCTGTTTCTACAAGCATTTTCAAATTTTCTACTGTATTTTTATCATAATCCTCAAAGGCAGTTGCTATCCCTAAAACCCTGACTCCATCATCTTTGTATTTATTGTAAATCTCTATTGCTTCTGGTATGGCATGCATAAAGCATCCAGGACAATTCACTTGAAAAACCTCAACTAGAACAATCTTATCTTTTTCATCATCTAGACTTGTCGGAGCACCTTGAACCCATTCAGAGACTCCTAGACTGGGACATTTTTCTCCTATCACTGCACTCATTATCACTAATCACATTTTTTACATTAAATAGATATCTGAAATCCATAGATCTATTGTAAAATGAAAGGATATTTTTTATTTCTCTACATTTAATCTTCTAATTGCATTCTGAACAAATTTTATCACTAGATACTTTTCCCCTTCTATGCTCTAGATGAAACTCGTGAGATACTTCCTCTTCTTTTACTTCTTTTCCACACTTTCGACAAACATACACCATTTCACATTCTCACTAATTGATTCTCCGTATCCAATACATCTTCATCAAATTTAAGAAATGTGTTTATTTTCAAAAACTAAATTTTAAAATCTTGGAATAACTTGGGATCATTCTTAAGTATTATATTCACATAATAATAGAAACGAGGAACTGTCCTTTTCCATGTCTCAGACAGGTAAAGGAAAATATCTACAGGGTTAGTTGTCCCTAGAGTTCGTTTCAGTTTTCCTTTTACTCCTAGTTGCTATTCTAATTTCATTTGATGGTGGTCTATCTTCATTTGATGGTGGTCTATCTTCTTTTTGGCATAAGATCTATAATCTTTCATTTTATTTTTTAAAAAAATTAAGAAACCTAGATTAACCTAATATAGGACGCAAAAACCTCAAAAACCAAATGCAAGTAGTAACTGAGGATAGATTACAACTTTTTGCAGAAATGGAGGCAAAATATGAACAAAAAGATACTCAATATTTTGTAAACCTTTTAGATCATCCTGATTATGTTGT
>JAUWQG010000069.1 GCA_030611185.1 Nitrososphaerota archaeon | reverse complement strand
TACAATCTAGAACTATTTGGCGGAAAATTTCACAACAATTCTTCATTTGTCATATCTTGGGGAATTTTACCAGTTTTTGCTGGGGCTACAATTCAATCAAATACCATATCTGTTGAAACTGTATTGTTATCGGTAATTGCTGGATTTACAAGTTATCTTTTGATTACTACATCAAGAAAGTACAAAGATCTTAAACAAAAAAATGCACGATATGAAGTATTTCACCAAAAAGAAATAATTCTCAAGATGATAAGTTTAGTTGTAATTTCGAGCACAGTTTTGTATTTTGTTTTAATACATCTTTAGATAAATTGTATTCTATGAGTACTGAGAATTTGTTAGAAAAAATATTAGCTGTGCCAGTAGGTAAAGTGGTTGATGTTCTTGAGGAAATTTTAAACAGCGATATTAAATTACAAATAATAGAGCAAAATACTGTTTCTCCTCACAAATTTGAGAGAAAAGTTACGATTTCTTCTGATGAATTACCAGTGATTAAGGCTCATGCGAAATTTGATTCTACTGTTTTGCCAGAATTTATCCTAGATGAACTCTTAAAGAAAAAACAAGGTATAGGCTCAATTCTAATTCAAAATAACATTAGTGCTACAAGAAAAGTAATATCTATGAATCATCATTCTGATGGAAACAAGGCAACAAGAGAATATGAAATCATTGTTGATGGAACTGTATGGTTTACCATTTTGGAGGAAATCAGACTAGAGAACCTTGGTGCCAGTAAGAATAGCTGAAGAGCCCCACGTTAATTCTTGTAAATTTGTTTTCAACCCGTTTGTTTTCATGGTTTTTTGATATTCATGTACCCAATTAGATGCCCTAATCAAATGTGGTAAATCAACAAAGACACTATTCCAACTAGGAATAAAAAAACCTGTAAAATGAAGGACCTTAAAGTACAAGTCCCACATTTTTCTTATAAATCTGTTTTTTGGGTATGTAAAGTCGTGCAGGATTATTTTTCCACCGTCATTAAGATGCTCAAGACAAATTTTTATCAAGATTGTAGGATCACAATATTTTGGCAAGTAAGAAGCAGTAATGCAATCAAATTTTCTTCCTAGATTAAGTTTTTCTGCATCCGAATAAACAAAAGAAATGTTTGGGTAAGAATTTAATTTCTTTTTTGCTTTTTCAAGATATGTTTTAGTGATATCTACACCAACAATTTCAGCTTGTGGGATTTTTTGGGCAATTTGTTTGGTAAGTATTCCAGTACCACAGGCAAGATCTAAGACTGTATTCTCATTAGATAGTTGTTCTAGAATTTTATTTTTCCATAAACTATCTTTGCCAAATGTGGTCCAATGAACTATTCTGTCATACGAGTTTGATGTTTCATTGAAAAATTGAGGAACATAGTCTTTTGGGTTTTCTGCAATCACAATATGCTCTAGTTTTTTTCTTTAAAGAAGTTTATGTGACCATTTCATCATTCTGCTTTTAGACATTTTCAAAATTAATTTATCATTCTAATTTTATTGAAAATACGACTAGGTCGCCTTTTCCTCTGCTTGCAAATTGAGCAATGTTTGTCATAAATCCATACTTCTTCTTCCTAAGTTTGATTGCCTTTTCTGATTCTTGACCTGAGACCTTTGATGTATTTCCTTCAACCCATTCTCCAGTGGGTTTACCCTTGAAGGTACAGGGAGCTAATTTCACATGGGGGTTGTTTTTTATGCGTTTTACTTTTCCTGTCTTTATTCGCGTTATTACATAAATCAGGTCATTTTGAATTACAAACCAGACAGGTGTTCGGATTGGCTGATTATTTTTTTTATAAGTTTCAAGCGAAATGTATTTTTGAGATTGTAAATTCTCAAGACTTGACATGCTGAAATTATATTATTAATAAATAAAGACTTGATGGTTTTAGATTTGTTTTTTAAATAAAATTTTTTGAGACAATTTTACAATTAGTAGTCAATAAGTAATAATGATCCTAAAAACCCACGTTTTTGTGAGATCTAATACCTATTTTAGACACAAAACCTATATCAAAACAATTTAGCTTGCGATCTTTCCAACAAGACTGTGCTTGGTGACATTTGTGATCTCTATAGTGTGTGTCTGCCCTATCTCTACATTCTCATCTACGAAGATCGATTTGTATGCAAAATTCCTTCCTTTGATTCCTTCTTCTGTTTTCTCGTCAAAAAATACGTCTCCTCTCCAACCAATCCATTTCTGATTATTCTCAAATGCTATTTGATTAATCAATTCAAAAATTTCTTTGCTTCTCTTTTTTACTACTGACACATCAATTTGTTCCCATTCTGCAGCTTCAGTACCTGGTCTTGCACTATACTTTGAAAGATTGACAACATCTGGTCTTGTTTCTTTTAGCAAGTTTACAGTTTTCTCAAAGTCCTCCTGAGTTTCAGATGGAAAACCTACTATAACATCAGTGGAAATGGTAAATTCAGGAAATCTATCTCTTGCTTTTTTTACTACATCTCTAAAAGTTTCCACGGTGTGCCCTCTTTTCATATCGTTTAGAACAGTATTGCTTCCACTTTGAACTGGTATGTGCAGAAATTTATAGACTTTATCATTTTCAAATGACTTAATCAAATTTTCTCTAATTCTCGCCATATACATCGGGTTCATCATTCCCACTCTAACTTTAAAATCCTGAGGAATTTCTACCACTGTATCAATAAGAGATGGTAAATCTGTATTGATATCAAACCCATAACATCCATTATCAGTCGAGGTTAACCAAATTTCTTTGCAGCCATCGTTGATTTCAGTTTCAATTTGTCTTACAATATCTCCGATTCTATAACTTGTCAAATCTCCTTTGGATAATTTGGTTTGACAAAAGGTACATTCACTCATGCAACCACTTGCTATCTCCACTATGCCTACCACTGGATTCAATCTTACTTTTGGAAGACCAACTTTTGAAAGATCAGTGTCTTCAAGAGCAATCAATTTGGTTCCTTTTAATGTAGAGTCTATTACTTGCAATGTTTTTCCCAGTGAATTTGGTCCCAACATACTTGCATTTTCTGAGAATTTTTCAACTGTTAATTTTTCAGCTTTTGGAAGACAACCAGCTACTATCAATGGTTTTGTTTTTAGAGATTTTATTCTATGAATCATTTTATTTGCAGTTGCATCTTTAACAGAACAAGTTACTACAATATTCAAGTCTGATTCTGACGAATTATCAACAAGTGTATGACCTCCATTTAGGATTAATCCTGAAATCATCTCTGAATCTGAAAAACTAGCCGAGCATCCATATGCTTCTACAAAGATCTTTGCCATGATTTATCCAAATAGGGAGTCGATTTCTTTGTTACTTAATAGCTTCTTTGAAACAACCAATTCTCTTATTGTCTTGCCCGTCTTTAGAGATTCTTTGAATAATTCTGCAGATTTGAGATATCCTATCTTTGGTGTAAGAAGAGTAACAATCACTGGGCTGTTTTCAATATCTTTTTTCAGTTTTTCTTTATTTGCAGTTAATCCATCAATTAGATTTGCAGAAAATATTGGCAAGAAATTTTTTAGCATGTCAGTTGATTCTAACATGCACTTTAGCATTCCAGGCAACATTACATTTAGCTCAAACTGTCCACCCTGTACAGCATTAGAGACGGCAGTATCATTTCCGATTATGTTAAAACATATCATATTCATGCACTCTGCTAATGATGGATTTACTTTACCTGGCATGATTGATGAGCCAGCGTGAACTGCAGGTATTCCTAATTCTGCTAATCCTGCTATTGGTCCTGATGCCATCAATCTGATGTCATTTGCAAGTTTGTTTATCTCAAGTGCTAAATTGCGTAAAGCTCCTGAAAGATTTGATACTGGAAATTTACTCTGTAAGGCAAACTGCATGTCTTTTTCAGGCTTTATTGGAAGTTTAGAAATTTTAGCAAGCTCTGATATTGCAATTTTTCTATACCCTTTGGGAGTGTTTGCACCAGTTCCAACTGCAGTACCTCCTAGTGCAACATATTGTAACTCTTTTTGAGCTACAACAATTGCATTTTTTGCTTTAGTAATAGAGGTAACATAGGCTGCAAATTCATTTCCAAGGGTAACTGGAAGTGCATCCATCAAATGTGTTCTACCGATTTTTTTAAATGATGAAAATTGTTTTGATTTTTTTGTTAATGATTTTATTAATTTATCAATTGCAGGGATGGTGTCTTTGAGATTAATTAGAATTGCAACGTGCATTGCAGTAGGGTATGTGTCGTTACTTGATTGTGACATGTTGACATGATCATTAGGATGTAAATACTGATATTCTCCTTTTTTCTTGTGAAGTACTTCTAGTGCGACATTTGAAATTACTTCATTTGAATTCATGTTAAAGGCAGTTCCTGCGCCAGAATTAATCATATCCACTACAAATTGATCAACGTATTTTCCAGATAGTATCTTATCACATGCAGCAACAATTGCTTTTCCACGCTTTGTATCAATTGCACTGGTTTTCATATTTGCAATAGCTGCCGATCGTTTTATCATCACAAAAGATTTTATCAGATTTTCATGTGCCCTGTTTCCAGTTACATGGTATTGTTTTATTGCTCTGCCTGTAAATGCTCCATAATATGCATCTGAAGGAATTTTGACTTTGCCAAGAGAATCTTGGTCTAATCGAAACTTCAAGTCAAACTATCTTTATTTTCCCCACTATTCATTGTTTTTCAGGATTTCTCATAAATTTTTAAAATGTCCATAATGCCAATTATTATATAGGAATCGCAGATCACGATGCTTAATGAATAAGCGTACTAGTATGCTCTTTACTATTGCAGCAGTAGCTGTAATGGGGGCAACCTTATTCGGAAGCACATACACACAAACCCAGATTGCTGGACAATCTCTTGATGCATCAAAATTAGACATTAATGTACTAGAGCAAATCCATCAAATGGGCGGTTTACAGCTCGTAATGCCACAAGCATTTGCAGAAACTGATTGTGGTGCACTAGAATCAACTGGACGAAATGTTGTTGAGTTTAACCTCACTGGCGAAAGCGTCGAACTTCCAATTATGGGAGGTAAGACATACAATGCCATGACCTTTAGTGGACAAGTCCCAGGACCAACACTAAGAGTTACACAAGGTGATGTTGTAAAAATGACACTTACAATTCCAGCTGATGAAGTTACTGGACACGGTAACGATATGCACGCATCACAAATAACAGCATTAGCTTTTGACTCCGTTAATCCTGGAGAATCAAAGCAATTCTGTTACATTGCAGAATCTGCAGGTGTTTTCAAATACCACTGTTCTGGTGTTCACCTTGTTGGAATGGACCAACATGTCCTTGCAGGCATGTATGGAATTGCCATTGTTGATCCAGCAAATGGATACAAGAAACT
>JAUWQG010000024.1 GCA_030611185.1 Nitrososphaerota archaeon | reverse complement strand
AGATTGGCCACATTTGATTCATGAAACATTATCAGAGTTTCGGCCAATGAATCAGGCAATACTTCCTTGAGATGATCAACTAAATCATCGCCACCAGATATCATATTTTCAATTAGCTCTTCAATTTCATTTTTCTTCTCAGCCATAACTTCCAATATCCAAACTAGTATTCAATTGATTCTATTTCAAGCGAAATTAAAAATAGTATTGTTAATGGTAGCTCACGCAAGGCCTAGAGGGGGCATAATTAGAGCTCTTGCCGTGAACTTCCTTATTACACATAGTTTTGAAAGTTAATTAAAAAAATGCTTGTTCAAAAATAACAACAATTATTCAAATAATTTTTTAAACTAAAGTATGGATTTTTTAAAATCACTCAACGAAGATAGTGTATTTTTTGTCTCATATCCGATATCATGAATAGTAGTTCCATTGTATTTTTTATCAAGATATCTTCCTGCAACAATCATTGGACCACCAATGGCACAAGTTACACCAGTGGGTTCTGGGACCCAAAGCATAAGAAATCCAACTTTTTGGAGTTTTTTGCCTGGTGCAGAAGCTTTTTGGAGACATCCCAAAGACTTGGTATGGCCATCATCAAGCTTTGCAACATCAGAATAAAGACTAGCCCTTCTATGTGTCGTTTCATGTATTTTACGTAATTTATCTAGTCGAGCCTTTAACTGGTCTGCCATACAATAGAGGAATTTAGGAAAAATTAGTTAAGATTCAAAGATCAAAACAGGCCACCCCCAAGTCAATTTCAAATAGCTAGATTTTGCGATAAAAGAATTCAATTATACTAGATAATCAGTAAAAACAAGATATTGAAAAAAGAGTCCAAGAGATTAGAGTCAATCAAAGCCGCTCACCAATTAGAAAGAACCAATTTCAGCACCAGGATGGAGGATTATTTAGAAATTATATCAGAACTAGTAGAACTCAAAGGATATGCAACCACTTTGGATATTTCCCGATACATGCATGTGAGTGCTCCAAGTGTTACCAAAATGCTTCAAAGATTAGATGAGGATGGATTTTTGGAATATGAAAGATACCATGGAATTAATCTAACTAAAAAAGGAATTCAAGTTGCAGAAGGTATTCGTCAAAAACATGGAATTTTACTAGAATTTTTTGAAATCCTTGGAGTAGGATACGAAACTGCAAACCAAGATGCAGAAGGAATTGAACATCACTTGAATCCAAAAACCATCAAACAATTACGGAAATTCATAACATTCCTGAAATCAAATCCCAAAATCTTAGAGAATTTTAAAAATCTTTAAGATAAATACGCATTTCATCTTGCGAGTTTGCAAGCTGCATTAGATTTTTTGCAACATCAGAACGTCGGGGAATTTTAATTTGGCCTTTTTTTCCTATTCTAGCTGTTGTGACATATTTGTCATTTACAAAAATATCTGCATGTAGAGAAGTGAATTCTTTACTTACAGTTAAGACAAGAGAAGTCTTAGACTCTGAAAAAGAAAATGGTAAATCCCCAGAACCAGGATTAGATGATGAATCACGCTCAACTACATCGATGTGTATGTTTAGAGATTTTTCAATATCATTAATGTTAGAACCGCCCCTTCCGATAATGGAGGGGATGGCCTGTTTGTCAACTGACACTCTAACTCGATTATCGGATAAAATTTCTACTTCAGATTGTGGATCGTATCGTTTGAAAGTTTCTCTAATTTTATCTTCAGCGAGTTTTTCGATTCCAACCTTTTGAGGTTTTTTACCAATAGGAACAATGACATTTTCCTCACCAAATGTGTAGATTTCATGCTCTAGGGCATTGTTTTCAAAATTCCTAATCTCAATTACAGGCCTTGCCAAATCCGATTCCGTCATCCCAGTAGGCACTTTGACTTTGAGCTCCAAGTCATACACTTTTTCAATTTGCCCATCTTTTACAAATACTACCGTATCAAGGATATTTGGAATTATTCCAAGCTCAATTTTTCCGATGAATCTTTGGATTGCATCTAATGGAGAATTTGCATGGACTACTCCAACCATTCCAACACCCGTTAATCTCAAATCAGAATAAGTAAGAAAATCCTCTCTCCTCCTTACTTCGTCAAAAACAGTGTAATCTGGTCTAACTAACAACAAAATATCAGCAGTGTTATCAAAACTACCATCAAGTTTACTATACTGAGTAACTCCGGGATCAACTTGCAAGTCTCGTGGAGACTCAAAGGTCTTGACAATTTTTCCCTGGCCATGGTAAAAATTTGCAAGACCAGATGCCAAAGTGCTTTTTCCTGAACCTGGAGGGCCAGAAATAACAATTCCTTCAGCTCTATCTGCAAAACGTTCCATCAATTCTGCAGAGATCGAATAGTCATCCAAGTTTAGTTTTACAATAGGATGAACGATAGTAATCTCATAAGATTCAGAAAAAGGAGGCGTAGTAATTGCAATTCTGTAATCTTTGTATTGAATTACAGATGCACCAGTTTTAGAAATCTCAAGTGTACTAGACTCCGAAAATTTTGTAGTGTTTAAGATTTGTTTTGCCATAAAATCCAAGTCATCACGTGTTAGTAATTCATCGCTTATCTTAGTCAATACAAAAGAACCTGGTTTACCCTTCTTTGCCAATGGAGAAAGATTTTCTTTCAGGTGAACACTCATTGTTTCAGAATCAAAATATTTTAAAAATTCAAGTTCTTCTTCTTTGAAAATAGAATGCAAAAATACTGATGTTACGCCCTCAGTTTGTGCAACCAGATGCTGAACATTATCAGAAGTATACAAAGTAGCCTGATTTTTCTTTGCGATATCTTTGATAATTGAATCAATTTTTCCTCGTCCAGCCATGCGAATTTCTTCAGAAGAAGGATGAGTACCTTGAATGATGATTTCTAATCCAAAAATTTTTGATAAATCTTTGAGGTTTTTAATTTCTCTTAATCCTGAAAACCCTTGATCTTTTTTCTGAGATGCTTGAGATTGTAATTCATCAATTACAGCCTGAGGTATTATTATCTCAGAATTTCGAATGTTCCCAGACTCTACTTGGGCTGTGAATAATCCGTTAATGATTACACTGGTATCAAGAACAATTTTAGCCAAAACTTTTCCAATTTTTATAATAATATTAGCCCTAAATTAGTTTGCTTGAATCCTAAATTTCTAATTTAAAGTTTCATTAATTTGTTTTAGGACTTCCTTGAAATCAAAAGGCTTTGAGATGTAAGATGAGGCACCAATTTCTAAACACTGGTTTATTATTTTTTGATCATCACTTGCAGTTATTAAGATAACCTTGGCTCCAGGATTTTTTTCTATAATCTCTTTTAATACAGTTAAACCGTCTTTTTTTGGCATTGCCAAGTCCAGTAATAATAAATCAGGAGATGACTTGAAAAACAAATCTACAGCATCATCGCCATTGGTTGCTTCTGCTACAACAGTGTGTTTTCCAATAGCCAAAATATCTTTTAAGACTAGGCGAATTGCATCCGAATCATCTGCAATCATAATATTTGCCATTTAGATGACCTCATAACTTACCATATTAAAAAATAATTAATCAATGATTTTTGAAGCAATATCGGAAATTTGCACCTGTACTTCGCCCAAATCATGGGTTTTTTCCATAGCAATAGTCATTTGTTTAATTGAGATAGAAAGAGGTTCATAGAATCCATCAACCCGATATCCTGAAACAATTTTCTTTAACACGGAATCAAGGGTTTTTGCCAAATTTCCTACGTTTTCTTTTCCCATCATAGGGGCCAATCCCTTGATTTTATGCATATGTTGTTCAATTTTGTCAGAATTTTTTGAGACATCAATGTCATTTTTACAAGAATCTAGAATTTTGGTAATACTAGATAGTTCATCGTTTATTTCCTGAGTTGCAACTTTAAGGAATTCATCAGACATGACTGTTCAAGAAATAACATCTCCTATTTTTATACTTCATGCCTAGCTTTTCTAGGTGTGAAGATAGTAAGTAAATTGTACATGTTAATTGGGATTTTAATTGTAGCTGCGGCTTTTAACTTGTTTTTACTTTACCAAGATGACAAAGCAGGAATATTTGGTCCGGATTCGGATCAACAAACAATAATTCAAATCTTGTTGGCAGTAGACATTGCAACATTTTTTTTGGTCCCAGTAGTTATTAGACAATCACTTTCACCATTAAAGACAATCAACAAAGCTCTATCAAGAGTAAAAGAAGGCACCTATGGTGAGAAGATAAAGTATACTTCTGATGATGAGATTGGAGAATTAGTTGGTTCATTTAACATAATGTCTGATACCATTAAAGAAAAAGAAGAACAAGCAAAAAAAACAGACATTGCAAAAGATGAGTTTTTGGCAATGATTACACATGAATTAAAAACGCCATTAGTCCCCATCCAGGGATATTCAGATATTTTACTTAACGAACATTTAGGAAAATTAAATCCAGAGCAAAAAGATAGACTTTCAATTATCAAATCAAGCTCAGAAACTCTATTAGGAATAATTTCAGATTTGTTAGATGTACAAAAATTAGAAATTGGGCAGTTACGAATGAAAAAAGAAAATTTAGATATTAAAAAATCTATATTAAAATCAGTAAACGCTTTGGCACCACAAGCTGAGAAAAATGAAATTAAGATAACAACAAACGCTGAATCTTTAATGATAGTCCACGATTCTGAAAGAATTAAACAGGTTTTGACAAACTTAATCAAGAATGCAATGATTGCCGTAGAACCAAAGACAGGTAAAATTGAAGTGTATATGGAAGAGACTCCTTCAGAAATTCAAATTAGCGTACAAGATAACGGGATGGGGATTCCAAAAGACAAACAAAAAGATCTCTTTAAAAAATTCTATCAGGTAGATACTACTCTAACAAGGGAAAGAGGAGGAAGCGGGTTAGGATTAGCAATATGCAGAGGAATTATCGACAACCATGGAGGCAGCGTATCTGTGCAAAGCCAAGAGGGTAATGGCGCCAAATTTACCTTTAGTATCCCAAGGCAAGCAATTGCTCTGGCTTAAAGAAAACAAACTCTCAGAACTAATTTCTCTCACTCTTGTTAAAAAATGGGGTTTTGGGGATTAATTGGCATGGAAGAAAGTCATGAGGAATCAAAAAACGGTGAATTTTACTCCAACTCTACTGCATATTTTGAATTCCTTCGCCAAAAAGGAGAAACAGACTATGAGTTTGAAGATGAATACTACTTTACCATGCCTGCAATATCAAGCAGTTAATCCTGCAGAAGACTTAGGAAGCCCGTTTATTCTTTAATTTTTATGGATTCTAGTCTCAGTGAACTAGCTGACAAAGCCATACAATATGTTACATCTCAAGGAGTCGAGTACTGTGATGCAAGAGCAGAAAAGCAAACTGCAAAATCAGTACTCATAGAAGATGGAGAAATTGAACATGTCAGAGACACAGTAGACCAAGGAATTGGATTTAGACTTTTGAAAAATGGCGCATGGGGATTTTATGCAATTTCTAATCCACGGTCTTTTGATGAGATTAAAGAATCAATTCAACATGCAATTAAAAATGTCAACCACTATTCTCAGAAAAAAAATAAACCTTCAAAATTATTTCCTAACAACATCAACAAGGCTACAAAAAATTATCCAGTTTTGGAAAAGCCGCAATTAGAAGACTTGATCAAAGTTGGGTTAGAGTGCAATAAAGCAATTGCAGAAAAATCACGAATTAAAAAATCAACAGTAAATCCATGGTACACAATAAATTCTAAATATTTTGTTAATAGTGAGGGTTCTGAAATTTTACAAAATTTTACAGATGTAGTAATCCATATGACGGCAACTTCTCATGAATCAGGGCTTACACAATCAGTAAACATTACTGAAGGTGGAAGAGGAGGAATAGAGCAAATTACTAAGGACTACAAAGCACAAAACAGTGCAGACTTTATTTCTACAAAAGCTTCTCAGCTTCTTGATGCAAAACCTGCAAAAGAAGAAAAAGCAACTGCGGTGATGAATCCAGATTTTGTGTCATTGTTGACACATGAGATTTTAGGTCATCCATCTGAAGCCGACAGGGTTTTAGGAAAAGAGATGGCATGGGCTGGAGGAGCATGGTGGAAAGACAAATTGGGAAAAAGAATTGGCTCTGAGCATCTAAATGTGTTTGATGATCCTACCATCAAAGAGAGTCTTGGATGGTATTACTATGATGATGAAGGAGTACAAACCCAAAAATCAAGCCTGATTGAAAATGGAATCTTGAAAAATCACATGCAGAACAGAGAGACATCAACTGTTTTTGACACACCCCCAACTGGGAATATGAGAGCCACAGACTATAGATTCATGCCTCTAATCAGGATGGCATGTACATGTATTGGAGCAGGAGACTGGAAGCCAGAAGAGATGATAAAAGATGTCAAAAATGGATATCTTATCTCAAACTGTAAAGTTCCTTCAATTGACATGAAAAGATACAACTGGAGTATTTCGGCACAATTTGCACAAAAAATTGAAAATGGCGAAGTGACGGATTTGTTAAGAGATGTAATTGTAGTAGGGACAGCTCCTGAATTTTTTGAATCAATTGATGCATGTGGTAATGATTTCACCATAAGACCAATCACCAATTGTGGGAAAGGAGACCCAATGCAATCAATGATAATGGGTAATGGCGGTCCATCTATCAGAGGAGAAGCCACAGTAAAGAGTGTAAATTAGATCATGGATTTAGAAGCAATAAGAAAAAGTGTAATCGAATGCACAAAGTGCGATCTTTGTAAAACAAGAACACATTCAGTTCCAGGAAAAGGGAATTTTAATTCTGATGTGATATTTGTAGGCGAAGCACCTGGGAAAAATGAAGATTTGAAAGGTGAACCTTTTGTGGGAGTAGCTGGAAAAAAATTATTACTAGCACTAGAAAATGCAGGGGTAACAAGAGATGAAGTATACATTACAAATACAGTAAAGTGCAGGCCACCTAAAAATCGAATACCAAGTGTTTTAGAAAAAGAAACTTGCCAAGAATATATTCAAAAAGAAATAGAAATTATTAGACCAAAAATTATTTGTGTTTTAGGAAATACTGCCTTTGGTTCAATTCTTGGAGGCAATGAGATTACAAAGTTTCGTGGAAAGGTTGGAAGAAAGGATGGACAGTTGTATTTTATAACAATTCATCCAGCTGCCACAATTTACAATCAAGGTTTAATTGAAGTTCTTAAAGAAGATATCAAAAAATTATTTGAGATAATCAGAGAATTAAAAAATGGTAAAGAGATTCCAATAGATATTGAATTCGCTTCCTAGATCATTTTATGCCCGAGATACAGTGATAGTAGCCAAAGGGTTGTTGGGGAAAAAAATAGTAAGAAAGGTAGGTAATCAAAGAATATCAGGCATAATAACTGAAACTGAGGCCTATCGTCACAAAGATGATCCGGCAAGTCATGCATACAGGAGAAAAACTGAAAGGAACAAAGCTATGTTTGAAGAGGTTGGAAGAGCTTATGTCTATTTTACTTATGGAATGTATTTTTGTTTTAATGTGGTTGCAAAAAAACCAAAAGCCGAAGCAGGAGCTGTTCTTATTCGAGCCATTTATCCTGAAAAAGGAATCGAGGTTATGAAAAAAAATAGAGGTAAAACAGAAGAAAAAAACCTCGTAAACGGACCTGCAAAATTAACCCAGGCATTAAACATTACAAAAAAACAGTATGGAACTGATTTGACCAAGGATTCAAATTTATTTATTTCAGAAGGATTGGAATTACAAGGAAAAATTATGGTCGCCCCCAGAATAGGAATTAAAACTGCTTTAGATAATCTTTGGAACTTTAAAATTCAAATAAATTAATCGTTATCGTTATTGTTCTCATCAAGTGTCCATGGAGCAAACCTTCCCATTATTCTTTGCCAGTCTAATTTGAGAAGTAAAATTACAATAGACGTCATCATTGCAGCAAAAACAACTATTCCAATATAGATAGTACTTACATCTTCTATATCTTCAAGAAATGGTTCAACCAAGGACAATCCCATATAGTGTGAGATAAATACAATTGCATAACTTAGAACAAATTTTCCAGTTAGTGTTGCAATGAAAAATCTTTTTGGATTATACTTTGCCAGACCTAAAGGAACGTAGATTAAATCATCAGGCATTGGTGTTGCTGCAGCAAAAAATGCAGCTCCTGCACCATATCGTTTTACAAGTCGCTCAAAGGGGCGCATACGTTTTCTTGATTTTTCTCCAATTATTCTTCGTCCTCCATAACTTACGGAAAACACAATTACTTTGGCCGCAGTTGCAGTAAGTGCAGAAATAATTGCCAATACATGCAGATCGAATTGATCACCTACAGACATTGTTGCCAACAAAAGAAATGAAGGTAAGGGAACAAAAGGAATCAAAGAGCCAAAAAAGCTTACCAAGGTTAATCCGATATAACCTACTTCAGGTGCAAACGGAAAAATGGCCGCAAAATCCACAATAAAGCCACATGTTATGGATTATTTAACAAAACCGAAGTCTAGTGGGATTTTTGTAATATTTGATTTTTTAGGATCACAATCATTAAAATATCATATTTTTAAACGAAAGGCAATTGGACCAAAGTAATTCTAACCAAGTTTGTGACTCTATTGCATCTATTAGCCCATTCATCAGGTTTGTAGGGGTAATCGGTGAGCGTGGAGACCTAATTTCATATAAAAGAAGAGAGGAAATGGACCCCCTCTTAGACGCTAAAAACACAAAATACCAGTTCTCACATATTGCCATTAAAACGGACCTGGAAAGTTTCTTTGATGAGAGTTTAGGAGAAATCGAATTTGCATGGGAAGAACGAAAGAAGGTTCAAATTATTTCCTTTGCAATCGGAAAATTGCGTATATGGATCTCCATTGATAAAAAAGTGATTCGAACAGAAGTTCTAAGAATTATTGACTCTTGTTTGCCTTTTGTAAAAAAATATTCTGAAAGCAGATAAAATCTTGAAATGTCCGTACTGTGATATTGATTTAGATTCTCTTAGTATGACAGATGGCCTAAAACATATTTTAGAACATAAAAAACAAAATCAAGATTAACGGTAACTTTTTTTAGAATAATTATTCTAATAAATTTGTGAGTGTTGAAGAAATTCGTAGGTTAATCGAAGAAATGAATCTTAGAGTATCAAAAGACTATCAGAAAATTAACATAGAGCAGCTAAGCAGAGAACTCAGAGAAGCAATGCAATTTGAACGTCAAACTTTTCAAAGAATTGATGAGCTTGAAAAAAATGGAGTGGAGCAAGACCTAGCAAATTATGCAAGAATGATTTGTAAAAATACAGCAGGAAGAGAAATAGCCGAGATTCAAGAAAATTATTTTAAAAAGATTGACAATGAATATTTAAATTCTAATTAGATTATTTTTCATCTTCATATAACCAACACTGAACGTAGCCAGTTTTTGTCTTAAATTTTGGTGGGAGTTTTTTACATTTTTCAATTGCAAGAGGACATCTTTCTAAAAATCTACATTCTGTTGGTGGCTCTAAAAGACTAGGAGGAATTCCTTTGATGTATGTTGGTGTACCTCCATGTAGTGTTGGAATGGATTTTAACAATCCTTGAGTGTAAGGATGTTTTGGATTCTTGTAGATTTCATATGAAGACCCTAGCTCTACCATTTGTCCTCCATACATTATTCCAATCTTGTCTGCAATTTCAGATAAAACAGCCAAATCGTGGGTAATGAGCATAAATGACATTCCTCCTTTTTTTAGATTTTTTAGCAGGTTAACAATTTGTGCCTGTATAAGTACATCAAGAGCAGTTGTAGGCTCATCAGCTATAACGAATTTTGGTTTTAATAGTAAAGCCATAGCAATGACCACCCTTTGTTTCATTCCGCCACTAAGTTCATGAGGATATTTTTTTAAAACATCATCATCAAGACCCACAGAATAGATAACGTCATGAATGGTTTGGATAAAATCCCCTTGAAACTTATGTTGTTTTAGGACCTCTTTAAATTGATCATTTATCGTAAAAACAGGATCAAGTGAATTCATTGCACCTTGAAATATCATAGATATTTTTTTCCATCGAAATTTTTCATCAAATTCTGATTCAGAAAGATCTAAAATAGAATCATCATCTAAAATAATTTCACCTTGAGTCTTGCCTCCTGAAAGCATTCGAATCATAGAAAGTCCAAGAGTACTTTTTCCACATGCACTTTCTCCTGCAATGCCAAGAGACTCACCTTCATTCAATTCAAAATTGACATCGTGTACTGCATATACAGGACCACTTGAAGAAGAGTATCGAGCCATAAGATCCCTAACAGACAACTTCATTCTTTTCATTGATCTGTCCTAGCATTTTTGCTTTTCATTAAAGGATATAAGCAACTTTGCTAGACTGTATAAA